>JAUWTC010000189.1 GCA_030609785.1 Holophagae bacterium | reverse complement strand
TTGTGTTCTTCGTTTCATCGTTGTTCTTTTTTTTTTTTATTTTGACCGCCCATTGGATCCAAAACCGCCAAACCCCCGGCCCGTGACCCCGGGGCGCCGCCGGTGAAAGGGGGGGGACCCGAACACAATGCCCGGGTCAGGAGGAGACTATGTCAGGAAGCATCCGCGTCGTTCGAGGAAGCTTCGGCGTTGGAGGCCAGCAAGGCCTCAGCATTCTTTGCCGCTTCGTCCGCAGCATGACCGGCGGACTTGGAGCAGCCCTTTTCTGCGTAGGTCGAGTCGTATGCGGCTTTCTCGGCGGCATTGGTTGCCGCGGCGGTTGCGGACTTCGAGCAACTGGTGACGTCATGCACTGCGGTGTACGCCGCCTTGGTGGCAGACTTTGCGCAACCGGTTTCGGCGTAGGTGTTTTTGTAAGCCGCATGGGCCATGGCGTCGTTGGCCGAGGCCTGAGCGGTCTTGGAGCATCCGGTCGCCTCATAGGAAGCGTCATATGCGGCTTTTGCGGCTGCCTTGGGGCAGCATGAGCCGTCGGCAGAAGCGGTCTTCGAGGCTCCCTCTTTACCGTCACAGGCGGTGACTCCGGCGGTGACTCCGAGGGCGAGAGCGAAAATTGCACAGATCATCAGGGTCTTTTTCATGGGGTTTCTCCTTTTTTCCTTTCGGTCCACAATGTTAATTGAAACACAGTCTCTACAATATTGCAACACTTGCTCATACGAGAGTTTTTCCCTTCGGTTTCATCCTTTCCAGTTATTTCTTGTCCGGGACATCAGAAGGGTTACATGAAGTCGGAATATTATTTCAACATGGAGGAGCCGGAACCTAAGAGATTGGCCTTCGATGGAGGCTATTGGTCCAGTCGGGCGGCAGATTCACCACAGAGGCACAGAGGAAAGTTCCTCTGTGCCTCTGTGTTTAGATTTCCTGATGCGTTCTACCTAGGTTTCTCGAAGGAGTTCGAGGATACGTCGTCAAAAATTGATTCGAACACCGCCGATAATCCTGCGCCCCTGGGCGGGATAGCCGAGGACCTCCTCGTAGTCCTTGTCCAACAGATTGGTCGCTCGGAGCGTCAACTCGATGCTGTCCCAGATCTGGGTGGCCAGCGCGAGGTCGGCAGTAATGAAACTGTCGGTCCGAGTTGTCTCGAAGGTCAGGGGATCGATGTCGAAGCGGTGGCCGACGTACCTGACGGTGGCAAAGCCTTTGAGCCAGGGCAGGAAGGCGCCGGAAAGCGTATAGGCGCCGCTCCATTCGGGACGCCTGAGGAGTTCGTTGCCGAAACCGTCGGAGGTGTCCAACCAGGTGACCTGCATAGAGGACCTCAGTGCATCGGAGTAGACGGTGTCCAACGCGGCCTCGAAGCCGTTGATCTCGGCCTGGCCGATGTTCTGGAGTGAGTAGTTGACATAGTCGAACACGATCAAATTGTCGATATCGGTCGAGAATGCGCTGAAATGCAGTCGCGGCGTCGTCTGAGTCCGCCCACCCCAGATCAGACCGATTTCGAGGCTGCCGGAGGTTTCGGGCTTGAGGTCGGCATTGCCGGAAAAGGGATAGAAGAGTTCACCGACCGAGGGCTGGCGGTAGGCTTCGCCGTACCCGGCCTGGAGTTCCAGGGTGTCGGACACCCTCCATCCCAGATTGGCCCTCGGTGAGACCTCGGAGCCCCACTGGTCGGTGTCGTCCCATCGGGCCCCGAACACCAGGGTCAGGGCATTGCCCATGCGCCAGACATCTTGGGCGAAGAGACTGGTCATGTCGTAGCTGACGGCCTCCAGATTGGACCCGTAGACCGAGCCGTCCGTCACTTCGTCCTGCCGCCATTCCGCGCCCCAGGACAAGTTGTGACTTCCCAAGGCGTGATGAGATGCCAGCCGGGCCTGGGTGGTTTCGGTTTCGGTGTGGGACCAGGTGAAACCCCAGGGGTCGTCGGGATCGGAGAAGTTCAGCTCTCGCTCGACCGTGGAAACCGTTGCCTCCAGCGACCAGCGGTTGGAGATAGCCCATTTGAGGGGGATGGCCAGGGTTCGTTGGTTGGTCTCTTGACGGCGCAACGGAGTCAGCGATCCGGGGGACGAGAAGGGGATTCCCAGTTCCGAATCGACATCGTGGTAGAGAAAGGAGATCCTGCTGCCCTTGCCCCACTTCAGGCCGGCGTTGACAAGGCCCTGGCGAAGGTCGAAGTCCGAGTTTTCGAGATCGCCCTCACCCTCCCGCATCAGGCCGGAGGCCATGAGGTCGAAGCCCTCCGATCCATAGGTGACCGTTCCTTCATAGCGTTCCCATGATCCTTCGCCCCATTCGCCGGTAAGAGTGCCGTCGAATCCGTCGGCCCCCGTCCCGGGGATCAGGTTGATCACACCCCCAACGGCGTCGGCGCCCCAGAGGGCCGAATAGGGTCCCCGGGCGACTTCGATGCGGCCCAGGCCGGCGGTCGCAAGCTGAGAGAAATCGAAGCCCCCGAAGTACGGTGAATTGAGGCGGACGCCGTCGATCATGACCAGCGTGTGGTCGCTTTCCGTACCCCGGGTGAAGATCGAGGTCACTGAGCCTGGTCCGCCGGATTGAACGACGTTGAGTCCGGGAACCCTCCTGAGGATGTCGGAGACTGATTCGGTCTGAGCGTTTTCCATTTCCTCCTCGGTGATCACGGTGATCGGGAGGGGAACGTCTTCGAGCCCCTCTTCCGTTCCGGTTGCCGTAACGGAAATTTCGGAAGAGAAGGTGGAATCCTGTGCAGTCGAGACAATGGGGAGCCCTGAAGCGAGGCAAAGGGTGAACAGACAGGGAATAGAAAAAAGACGGCGTACGGACATGTTGAAACCTCCCGTTTCGGTTGGGGGGTGGCAGGTCTCCTGGCTCCCGGATCCGTCGTGCTTTCGCACGACACCGAAGGATTCACCTTCCCAGTGGCATTTAACGCCATCCAGTGGTTGGTTTACACGGAAGACCGTGCTCACCGTGAACCCATCGTCTCCGGTTACAGTGGCGGGGGCCGCGCCGGATTCTCACCGGCTTCCCCTGCCCGGAAATCATCGCTTCGACGCGCGTCTGCGCCGCTGTCGCCGTCTCCGGGTTTGACCATCCCAAATGTCGATGACACCGTAGCGCGTCCGGCAGAATGGGGTCAAGAAAAAAATGAACCACAAAGACACGAAGAACACAAAGAGGGGGGAAATAGCCACAAAAAGGCGAAAAATGGCTGGGTGTGTACTAATGAATTCAATTGTGTTCTTGTTTTTACGCGCAGCCTGGATGATTCCAGAACGTCGGCAGGGTTCCTTCGTATTCATTGGGGTGCTAAGGTCTCGCGTTCGGAGGGCCGTTTGAAGAGGTTCTGGACCCCAGTCTTTTTTTCATTACTCCTGATCAGCATGGTTCATTCGACCTTTGCCGTCGAGTTGGTTCTCGTCGGCTCGGACGGCAAGTTTCTGCCCGGCGCCCACGTGATGGTGGTCGGTCTGCCGGGCAGTTGGATCACCGATGGGCAGGGATTGGTCGACCTCGACCCAACACCGGAGTTGCCCGTCGTTTTGATCGTTGCCCGTGCCGACGGGGTCGCCCTGAAGCCGCTGACGCTGGTTGAGTGGGCCGAGGAACAACCTCAGACATTGGTCGTGGAGGCGATTGGCGGCACGGTCGAGGTCGTCAGCGCGGTCATCTCGGATCTCGAATTGCCCCCCGCGGCGGCGGCGACCATCCTCAGTAGAGAAGAACTTGACGAGAGGGTCCCTGCCTCCTTGGCCGATGTCCTGGCGACCGTGCCCGGGGCCGGCAGGGTGGGCGAGGGGCGTTCGGTCGTCCCCAGCCTGCGGGGACTGCCCAAGCACCGGACCTTGATCCTCCTCGATGACGGTCGCGTCGTCACCGAACGCCGTGCGGGCGCTTCGGCGACCTTCCTGGATCCGGATACGCTTGGCGAGATCGAAGTGATCCGTGGACCGGGGTCGGTAGCGTACGGATCGGACGCCTTTGGAGGGATCATCCGGGCACGCTCTCGGATGCCCTCTCCCTATCCCGATCGGATTGGGGTGCGCTACGCCTTGGAGGGCGCCCAAGGCACTCCGGGTTGGGGCGCCGCGGCGGATGTCGAAGGGCCGTTGGCCGGAGGTGGGGTTCTTATCGGTGCGCACGTTCGGGACTATTCGGATTATTCCAGTCCCGAAGGCGAGGTGTTCGATACCCGATGGGAAAGCTGGGGCGTCCGAGCCGGTTGGCAAAGGGTGATCGGCCGAGGCGTACTTCGAATGTCGTGGCGCTCCGACAGGGCTCGGGACGTCGGCAAGCCCAGCCCGGAGTCAAAGACCAAGCGGCGCTTCTACCCGTTGGAGGATTCCGACCGGCTGAACCTGGCCTTCGAGCAGCCGCTTTCCGGCCAATGGAAGAGGCTCTCCGCGACAGTTGCCTGGGATCGTTATCGACTGGTGTTGGACAAGGACGATCTCGATGCTGCCCTCCAGCCGACCGAGCGCGCCCAGTCGGACACAAAAGCCAACGATTTGGAGATGCGGCTCGAGGTCGAGCGCTCACTGGGCTCGTCGCGGCTGGTCTTGGGAACGAACATTACCTCGAGGTACGGGCTCGAGGCGCTCAATACGGGGTATGAGGCCGGACCGGACGGCGAGTTACAGAAAATCTTCAGCGAAAAGGCCATCCGAGACGCCGACGGGCGGGATTACGGCCTGTTCGCCGCCCTCCATGGGTCGATTGCAGGCGTTCGGCTCTCCGGAGGGCTGCGGTTGGATGCGGTCCGGACGTGCAATTCCGGGGGTTATTTCGGCGATCGATCGACCTCGGACGAGGCCGTCTCGGGCTACGCCGGCGGCGCGATCGATCTCGCCCACAATCTGGAGTTGACACTCCAGGTAGCGCGCGGGTTTCGGGTTCCCCTGCTGTCCGATCGCTACTACCGCGGCGAAACCGGTCGAGGGTTCATCACGGGGAATCCCGACCTCGAGCCCGAGACCGCCGATCAGTTTGACCTGGCGCTTCGCTATCGCTCCGACACCTGGAATGTGGGCGGTTCCGCCTACCTCTATCGAATCAAGGATCTGATCGAGCGGTACAAGGTCGATGGCGACTATTTCTTCCGCAACCGCGGTGAGGGTGAGATCCGCGGTCTCGAACTCGAGGCGGCGCGGTCACTCTTCGGCTCGGTGTCGTTGCACCTCGGGGCGTGGTGGTTGGATGGCGAGGTCCGGGACGACGGTTCGCCCATTGACGACATCCCCGCTCCAGGGGTGTCTCTGGTTCTGCGGGACTCGAAGCCAGAGGGCCTCAGGTGGATGATCCGTGGTGCGGCCTACGCCCGCCACGACGATCCGGGGCCCTCCGAGCAGGTCGTCCCCGGCTATGCGGTACTGGACGGGGCGATCGGATGGGCTTTCTCTGAAAGCCTCCAGCTGCAGCTGCTCGGCCGGAATCTCTTCGATCGAGCCTATCTGGGTTCTGCCGACGAAGATGCGGTTCTGGCGCCCGGCCGGTCATTTACGCTGACGCTCCGGGGGCGATTGTAGGAACGATCTCGGTGCGACCAAAACAAGAAGACTGAACCACAAAGGCACAAAGAGCACGAAGGGTGTTGTTTACAATATTTCCTTTGTGTCCTTCGTGTCTTCGTGGTTCATTTGTCTCTCGGTGTTCCACCCATCAAGCCATCTGTGTCCTCAAATCTTGCTGGCTGCTGAGCTGACAGCTATTTCGGCATCTCCGTTTGGTGCATCAACGGTTCGGCCTCGGGTCTCGGTGCGTTGGTGGCTGCATCCCAGAAGGGTGAGAGCCGTCTGAGGTTGGCGACGATCGGGGGGAAGTCCTCGATCACCCGGTTGATTTCGGCCTCGGTCGTGTAGTTCGAGTGCGAAAAGCGGATGGATCCATG
>JAUWTC010000284.1 GCA_030609785.1 Holophagae bacterium | reverse complement strand
GCTGGCGCACCGCGAAGACTGATCCATACCGGGAGGTTGAGAAATGATTATTGTCACCGCCGAGACCATTGCCGGCCAACGCATTGTTCGAACTCTCGGATTGGTTCGCGGCAATACCATCCGTGCTCGCCACGTCGGCAAGGACATCATGGCCGCCTTTCGCAACATAGTTGGTGGCGAAATTTCGGAGTACACCAAGATGATGGCCGAAAGCCGTGAACAGTCCCTCGATCGGATGATGAGCGAAGCACGAGAGCTCGGCGCCAACGCCGTAATCAACGTGCGTTTCACAACCTCAATGGTGATGCAGGGCGCCGCCGAACTTCTGGTAACCGGCACCGCGGTGGTCATCGAGAAGGACTGACGCTGCGGCAGTGCTTCAGTCGGCCTCGGCCTGGAGTTCGATCTTGACGTCATCGATCAGCGGGATGACGTAGCCGAGGATCGTGTGGTCGATCGTCCAGGTATCGGCTTCGCCCTCGAAATCCCGGCTGGAGCGAACGCGGTCGATCAGTTCGCCCTTTGAGTCGAGGAACTCGATGGTTGCGGTCAAATCCCATTCGTCTTTCACGGGATTCTCCACCTCGAAGGCACAGCGGAGGGTGATGGTGGTGTCGGCCGAACCGGAACGGCGCAGGACACCAAAGATCTTGCTCTTGGTCGTTCCGGCGCCCCGGTTTTCAAACTCAACGGACTCGACGAAGAGGGGGCCGACTTCTGCACCCAACTCGACCGTCGTGTCGAGCTTGAAACCGACCGTTTTTTTGAATCGGAGTCGGCTTCTCTCCCCCGAAAAGACCGCAGCACTGCAGAGGAGCACCGCCACCACGAGCATGGACAAACGCAGAATCTTTGAGTGCATTGTCTCGATCTCCTTTGAGAGTTCCAGCCTATCGACCCCGGAACACCCGGTCAAGCTCAGTCAATGTCGATTATTCAATGCCGCCTTCATCACCATCTGCGGTACCATCTTCCGATGCTCAAACAGGACTACATCCTGCGAATGATCGAACAGTTGGCTCAGGCAGTCGGACGGCTGATGGCCCGGGTTCGAACCGAGGACCCGGCGGTCGTTCGTCAGGAGCTCGATGAGGCTTTGAAGGACCTGACCGGCTTGAGCTTTGACGTGTTGGACTCGCTGCCCCTCCCGGCAGTATTGTCGATCCTTGATTCCCACTCCGAACCCAATCCGGCCCGAATTCTGGCGATCGCCGAGTGCTCGTTCGTTCGCGCCCAGCTGGCCGACGCCACCGGTCACGCAGACACGGCCCTCAGAGCACGGGTAACGGCCCTTACCCTGTACCTGGAAGCCTTGACCCTGTTTCGCCACGAGGCGGTGGCGCCGGCCCAAAAACGTGCCGAAGGCCTGATCTCCGACCTCGAAACGGTCGACCTGCCGCAGGAGACCGTATTGAGGCTGTTCCGATTCCGAGCGGCTACCGGCCGGTTTGCGGACGCCGAGAATGCCCTGTTTGAACTGCTCGAACGAGACCTCGCAAGTCCCAATGCGATCGGAGAAGGGCAGGCGTTCTATCGCCGGCTCCTCACGCTGGACGATGCCGAGTTGGAAGCGGGCAATCTGCCCCGCGACGAGGTCATTGACGGTCTGGCCGAACTCGAGGCGGCATCAATCGGTGATTGAACACAGCTCAGTTCAGGTAGAGGTCAGTGAACGTACCCCAGAGCGCGGAGAGCCTCGAGTTCGATCTCCTCTTGTTTCTGATCTCTCTCTGTCTGAGGCCCGGTTTCCGAGAAGGATGTGAAACGCCCGGCCGAAAGCAGGTCCCGGTACCGGTTCATACACGCCTCCATGGCCGGCAACCCTTGCTGTGCAAGGTTCTCCTGCTCGTTCGGATCATCCTCCACGTTGAACCACTCGACCGCCCCCCGGTCATCAACCACCAACTTATTCGGCCCGCAGTACACAACATGACGAGAGAGCACGGTCCGTCTGAGGTCGGGGTAGAGTTCAGCCATCTTGATGTTGGTCTTTCGTGTGGTGTCAAAGAAATAGCTTCGATAATCGGCACAGACCGCGCTCCCGGTTCTGCTCTCAAGACTCGGCGCCTTGCTCAGAATCTCAGGCCTGTCCACTCCGAGGTTGTCGAGAATGAAAGGCGCCAGGCCCAGAAGGGAGACGGGGGTTGAGATAATTTCGCCACCGCGTCTGGCATTCGGGAAACGGATCAACAGCGGAATAGCCAACTGTTCCTCCCAGACGCTGATCGAATGGCCCATCTCCTGGTGGAAACCCAGACCGTCACCATGATCCGAGGTGAAAATGACCAGGGTCTGGTCGAGGATGTTCTTCTCCTTCAACAGGTTGGTGATCTCGCGAACGATATCATCGAGATACCGAACGGCTGCGTCATAGGCCGCACCGTGGTCCCTTCTGTCTTCCGGCGTGAATTCCCGTTTTCCGGCACTGACCTCCCATTTTTCCTTTGCAGTCCGAATTGGGGGTCTCCCGTCCAGACCGAATCGCCGACCGTACTCGAAGTGGTTGTACTGTATATGAGCGTCCATGAAATTGAGAAATAGAAAGAGGCGCTCTTCGCCCTCCAACGCTTCATCGATAATCGACGGAAGACGGGCCATAATCTCCGCGGATTTTTCTTCGCCGGGACCACGAATGAGTGAGTGGTCGCCGAAACCCTGAGTCAACCCAAAACTCTCCCCGAAGAACGGATTGGAGGAGACACTGACGGTGGCGAACCCGTTGTCCCGTAGCGTTTCCGCAAGCGTAGTGAACTTCGAATCAAGCCGAATCTGTCCCCATTGCGCCTTGTGCTCAGAGGGCATCAGGCCAGTGAATATCGACGCATGGGACGGCACTGTCCACGGGGCTACCGCCTTCGCACGAGTGAATTGCAACAGCTGCGGCATGCTTTGCGACAGAAACGGCGTGGTTTCTTTCTCATACCCATACATCGACATTCGGTCCGCGCGAAGCGTGTCGAATACGACCAAAAGCACGTGCCGCGCTTTTGGTTCAGGCCTAAAAAACAGGGCACTGACAACGATCAACCCGACCACACAAAGGGTGATGAAAATGGTCCATTTTTTTCTCAGCATGGGGATAGTGTCATCATTCCGGGGGTTATCGTACCAGAAATGCGTGGGAACGAATGCCAGTATGCCTTACGTCGACAGCACTGCCGAATTCGTGGCGTCGTCAATCAGTGGTTGAGCGCATAATGGTCCAATGAGACCACGCAAGGTTCTGATTCTCTCCTACTACTTCGCGCCGACACCGTCGGCCGGCGCAGTGCGCATGGGCGCTTTGGTCAAATATCTGCCGCCTGAGGGCTGGCAAACAACCGTGCTGACACCCCGACACCAAGGCCAACGCCCTGAAACAGCGGACATTGTTGAAACCGACGATGCCGACATGGCTGTCACGGTTAAACGCATTCTGGGGCTGGACAGCGGTGCGGCCCTGAAAGACCTGGTGGCCGGCGATGCCAAGGCGCCGGGGACCGGTCTCCGCCTCAAGGCCCGGTTGATCGACACCCTCAAGGGCCTCGTGGCCTTCCCCGATACCAACCGCGGGTGGATCTCCATCGCGACTGAGTCAGCAAGGGTGGCGACTGCAGAACAGTCGTTCGATCTGGTATTGACGACGTCTCCACCCCCCTCGGCCCACGTCGCCGGCAGGCGGATCAAGACCGGCAGCGACCTGCCCTGGGTCGCCGATCTGCGTGACCTGTGGTCGGATGACCGATTTTCGACGGCGCCGGGTTGGCGGCGTGCCATCGACCGACGTCACGAGCAGCGGACCCTTTGCAGGGCGGACGCCCTGGTGACCGTCTCCGAACCACTGGCCGAGGAACTGCGGACCCTCCATCCCGGCGTGCCGACCCATACGGTGCTCAACGGCTTCGACCCCGATCTGGTCAATCCCGGTGAGCCTCTGCCCAACGTATTCACCATCACTCACACCGGCACCTACCACCAGGGCCGCCGCGACCCCTCACTCCTTTTCGAGGCCGCCGGAAACCTGATCCGGCGGGGTCGCCTACCACGAGATCGCTTCCGCATCCGCCTCTTTGTCAAGCACGAACCGTGGCTTCTGACGATGGCCGAGGGGCACGGAGTCGCGGACCTCATCGACCTTGTCCCCTGGGGTTCCCACGACGACGCCGTCCGAGCCCAACGCCGGAGCCACGCCCTGCTCCTCCTTCACTGGGGAGGCCCCCGGGAGGCCGGCGTCGTGACGGCCAAGGTCTTCGAGTACCTGGCAGCCCGGAGGCCGATTCTGGTCCTCGGGGGCGGCCCCGGAGCCCTGCGCGATCTCCTGGACGACACCGGTGGCGGGCTCCAGATCGCCTCGGTCGAAAGCCTTGAAGACCAACTGTCCGCATGGTGGGAGGAATTCGAGCGAACCGGGACTATCGCCTGGGAGGGTCATCCGGAACGGATCGAACGCTACTCCCACGTTCGCATGGCCCGAGAGTTCGCCGCAGTGTTCGAGAGCGTGACGGGGCCCTGAATAGGACCTTTCCCTAAAACTCCCGAATCCCGGCAACGACGTACTCGATCTGTTCGATCGTCATCTCAGGATAGAGAGGCAGGGACAGAATCTCGCTGCGAAGGCCGGTGGCCACGGGATAAACCTCGAGGCCTCCGGCGTCCTGGCGATAGGCAGGCAGTTCGGCCATAGTCTGGGT
>JAUWTC010000209.1 GCA_030609785.1 Holophagae bacterium | reverse complement strand
TGACCATTCGCCAGGGTGATTTCGACCCGGCCCGCACGTACGACCTGGTCCGTGACCAGCCGAAAGACCCGATCCAACTGGATGAATGCACGTGCCGGCACGTCGATCAGCTGAACACCCAGCCGCTTTCCGGCTGCATCGAAGAACCGAACTCTGGCCCGCGCGTCAGTCCTACCCACGTTGACCAGACCCAAGTTGGTCCGACGATCAGGACTCTCCTCCAATCCGATCAGATGGGCCGTTAAATCGTTCCGGAGTATGGCCTGGCCACTGAGGTCCAAGCCCGAAACCCTCTGCCCAAAGGTCCCATCCGGACCACCGGTGTTGAAGGTCCTTCCAGAGGCGGCGATACCGTTGGCGCCATTGAGGACGATAGCCCCGGACCCGTCACGACCGAACAATGTCCCAACGGGATCGTGGATGACCCGAACCTCACCGGGCGGCAATTCAATCTGGATCCCAGGCGGTACGGCGTCGCCCTCATCCCGCTCCCGGTAGTACGCGGTCACCTGGACCGAATGGCGATTGCGGTTGACAAGCGCGACCTCCGAAAGCCACTGGGTATCGTCGGCCCCGGGGGTCTTTGCCACTCCCGGCAAGACCACGTCCCAGGCATAGGTGTGCGGCACAGCTTCAATGAATGTGGGATCACCGGACGTATTGTCCACGACAGACGCGTAAGCCATGACCGCTGATGTCTCATCCATGGCGGTAATCTCCACCCTCGCACCCTCGATGTCGGCCGCCGTCACCATCCGCAAAGCCCGGGTGAGCATCCGGTGCTCGCCGGGCTCCAGGCTGAGGTCTTTCATGCCCAATTCGAACCCCTCTCCATCGATAAAACGCAACAGCACCGTCGACACGCCGTCGGCAACGTTGGTCAGACCGATATTGGTCCTTTGACGAGAGCCTTCTTCCAGGGGAAAGATGTGGCCGACCATCGGATGCGCAATGGCATGTTCCAGCGGCAACCCGCGGACCATTTGTCCATAGGTGCCGTCCGACCCTTGATTCGCAACCCGCGCTATCGCGATGACGCTCCGATCAGCCTCGATCCACAGGGCGCCTGTGCCCTCTGTCTCGAAAATCTGACCAACAATGTCCGGCAACGCCACGGAGTCGCCACCTTCCAGAGTGACGTGCCCGACGGGAAGATCCTCACCCAGACCACGAAGACTCAAGTCGATTTCCATCGCACCCTCGTGGGGGTTGGCCAGGACAACATCGGTGCCCCATCGAGTACCGTTCAACCCATTTACCCTGGACACAGCAGGGATGACTCTGGTGACCCGTGGCGGCGGTCCTTCATCGAAACAGCTGGATGGCCGATCGACATACTGGGTCAGCCAATCCGTCAGGTCGTCATTGTCCGCCAAGCGCAGTCCACACCACTGTGTCGTAGGCGTTGCCCAACCCCAGGTCTCTTGTATGACCACGATCCCGTCGCAGTCCACCACCCAACCCGAGTAGAAGTTGCTGCCCCGGTAGGTCCCGAACATCAGGTTGTCCATATCGTCAATGATGAAGGGGTAGGTGAGGTCGAAGTCTGTTTTCAGCCACCGAGCCCGTTGAGCCCGCTCATCGATCGAATTGGTATCCCACGATGGATGGTTCCAACCCAGATCTTCGGTCGGTCCACATGGTGCCCCCTCTGGATGCGGGTGGGCCTCGATGATGTAGTTGTAGAGAAAGCTGACGTGGTCCCCAACGTTTCGCATGTGTGCCTCCATGACCTGGAGGTTGAGAAATCCCGGCTGTCAGGTGGCTGACGTCGCCCAGAAGACCAAGGGTCGCCCGTCGATGGCATCGGCCATGTCAATCCGGCGCATGTTCTCGTCAACCGAGACGAAGAGCGGCGCGGGCTCCCCCAGGTGATCCTGGGCGTGGGTGGTCACAGCAAACCCCAGGGCAGCTGCGGCAGCGATCAGTAACGGTGTCGAACGCATCGGATCCTCCTTGTTTCAACCTTGGTATGCAGGAACAACCGGGAGAGTTACCGGAGGCAGGGAGGGTGTAAGGCTGGGATGCAAGAAAAGAAGAAGATTGAACCGCAAAGACGCGAAGAACGCCAAGACAAGAAAAGTGAAAACGGAAATAGAAGAGACCCCCAGGGTTGAGGTCGACTTGACATGTGCGACTTATGAGATCCAACAGCAAACGCCTTGTCAACAATGGTTACCTTTCCCTTCTTAGCGTTTCCTTCGCGTTCTTTGCGCTCTTTGCGGTTCAATTGTGTTCTCGTGCCGTCCAGAGTCACGATGCGGGGCAGGAGCCCCGCGCTCCAACTCTGATTCCCAACTATCCCTTTTGGCTTTTCTTCGTGTACTTCGTGTCTTCGTGGTTCAATCTCGTCCCTCTTTGCGCCTTCTTCGCGTGCTTGGCGGTCTTGGCAGTTCAATTGCCTCTCTTACAGGCCCTCATACACCGCCTCCAACCGGGGCTCCAGCACCCCGCGGCAGAAACGCTCGCCGACCATCACTCTGCCGGCCTCACCCAGAGCACGAGCTGCCAAGGGGTCCGCCGCCAGGTGAGCAACGGCGTCACTGAGCGCTGAGACGTCTCCAGGTTCAACCCCGATGCAGCCGGTATCGACCCAATCTTCCATGCCGCCGCTGGGTGCAGCGATCACCGGAGTCCCCTGCGCGAGCGCCTCGATGCCCAGCATCCCGAAGGGCTCCTGCCAGAACGAGGGAAAGAGCAGAGCCCGCGCGCGGGATATCTCGGCCAGACACAGTCGGTGGTCGACCCATCCCAAAGAGTCCGCCCCATCGAAGTCTTCCCCCAGAGCCCCTTCCCCCATGACCTTCAGAGCCAGGGGACGCCCGGCCTCGATCCACGCGCGCCAACCGTCGGCGACACCCTTGTGGCGGACCAGCCGACCGGCGAGGACAAAGGCATCTCCCGGATTGTCCCTGGGGCCCCCCAATCCTACCCAGGGAGGGATCACCACGGCATCGCCCAAGCCGACGGCCGCCAGTTCTTCGGCCATGTAGTTGGAAAGGACAATCAAAGTGGCGCCACTCATCGCCTCGAGACGCTCGGCCGTCAGGGCCTCGACCTGCTGCCGATAAGACTCTTCGCCCAAGCAGACCGAGCAATCGGCGTTCTCCAAAGGAATGCGGCATCTCGTCCCGTCTGGAAGGGTTTTGCCCATCCCAGGACAAAATACACGGTGATCCTGAACCGTAATCACAGCCTTCCCCGTACCGACGATCCGGCGCAGAGCTTCGGGGTTCATCACGTTTTGAGCATGAATGACATCGGCCGAACCCATCAGAGGTCCCAGGCTCTCGAGCCGAGAACCGGTTGCCGTTGATGCTGCCAGACCTCGAACCCGAGTGAGGCAGACCCCCTCGGGAACCGACACTTCAGGATCGATTCGGCCTACCGCCAGATTGACCCGCCACCCCATTCCCTGAGCCCACTCGATGACCTGCCGAAAGTGGAGGTCAGCCCCCCCTCGAATCGAGAGCCTATCGGCCAGGTAGAGCAGGTTCACACTCACTCCCGTGTGACGATGACTCGATCAACGAAGAGAACGGCTTCCTTGCGGCCTGACCACCTGATTGAGAGACGGTGGCGACCGGGGCCCGGCGGTTCGGGCATGGCGACGGCTTTAAGCCCAGGTCCACGCCTGATTTTGATTTCAGTTGTCACACCATCGTTCCACCTGATGCCAAGGCTCCCCGACCAGCCCGGAGGAACGACCCGAGCCTCAATGTCGACACTCTCGCCTCCCCGCAGATTCAGGGGGATGGTCAAGCCGTCGCCTCCTCCCAATCGCCATCCGTTGGGATGGGCAAACCGGGTCGGCGTGCCGGTGGGGGGCGCCGGCTCCCCTCCATGCCGCCTGATCTGAGCACTTTCCGTCTCGACCACGGTGTCAGCCCTCAGGTCGACCGCGAGAATCAGGCCCAGAGCCGCAACCAGCCACACCGCCGGGCCGACACGGGCCAGCCACCAGGCCCGGCGTGGCCGGCGGCAGATCCACCAGAGGGCCCCGCCCAGCCCGATCACAACCAGGGGCATGACCAGAGTCGCCGTACCGGGCGTCAGGAAGGAGGGGAACAGCGCCCGGGCGTCGGCCGCAAAACGCCTGGACAGGGCGTTCGTCAACCACCACCGACCGTCGCCTGGATTGACCGAGAAATGAGGCCGGGTGACGAGGACCCACCACGGCGCCAACGCCACCGGGAACAAAAATGCAATCACGCGCCTGCGTCCGTCCGGCCGCACGATCAACAGCCCCAAAGCCAGGAGAACCGCAGGAAGCATCGGGACCAGATATCGGGCCGGGGGCGAACCGCCGGCATACCATTCGATAGAGTGCAACAGGGCCAGAAGGGTCGCCCCTCCACCCAGCAGAAGGGCCCGCTCGCCGTCGCCTCCCCGACGCCACAGCAGGGGCACAGCTACCAGTGCCACCAGCCACAGAGGGGCGGTCCAGGCTAACCCACCGGCGACGTCGAACAGCAAGCCACCAATCACCCGAAGGGCCAACGCCGGATCATTCGGGAGAAGGTGGTGGAGACGCCGATAGAACCCGAAGGGGTGTCCCATCGTCATCCAACCGACCAGGAGGGCGCCCGACGACACCGCTCCGACCACGGCCACACCCATCAACCGTGTCCTTCCGCTGCCGCGCCACCAGCCGGCCAGAGCCACCGGAAGCGTGACCAATGCCAAACGGGTCTTGGCCGCGATGGCCAACAGAGCCAGCGCCGCTGCCGCCAACCGCGCTCGGCGGCCCCGAGAGACCAGCAGGAGCATGGCAGCGATCGCCAGAGCCCCCAGTAACCCAGGCCAGATCTGGGTCGAAAACGTCACCAACGGGAATGTCAAACACGCAATCAAGACCAGGATGACAGCAGCCCGGTTCGGTGGCGAACCCAGCTGCCGGAAGCGCCTGATGACAAGCGCCATCACCCCGGCGCCGGCCAGAGCGAGCAGCATCAGAGCGCCGGTTCTTCCGGCAACCAGAAAACCCGGCAGGAGGATCCCCGCCAGGACAGGAGAGTGGAAGAACCGATCAGAGGACAGCACGGCCTCTCGCACCGCGCCACCACCCTCCAGGTTATTCGCCAAATCGAGATCCCGGTCCTCGACCACAGATTCCATCAGGGCGACGTGGTAGGGCTCGTCGCCCCACAATGAGGGCGTCAGGTGGGGCGTTGCCAAGGCCATCGGCACCAGAAAGATGCCGACCGCAAGAAAAACACGGCCGCGTTTCACCCAACTGGCGGCTGCAGGCACCCAGGCCAAGAGCAAGGCTGCCAGACAGAGATCGACGGCGTGCCGTTCGATGATGAGATGCAGCGGCTCGACCGCCGCCCGAGAGACAATCAAACCCGCCGCCAGGAGCATCCACGGCGGCCACGCATCAGTCCTCCTCCAGAGCCCCGACATCAACTGCAACAGTGCGACCGTAGCGGCCGTCAGCCAAAACCAGCGTTCGGCCTCGAGGTCTCGGGGTGCGGTCGGCTTCGAAGGACCCGAGGCCGCCAGGCGAACAACCACCTTCTCTGCGAGACCCGACCGC
>JAUWTC010000055.1 GCA_030609785.1 Holophagae bacterium | reverse complement strand
ATCGACAACGCCAATCGAGAATTTGCGGACCTCAATCTCAGAGGGGACCTTGCCGTCACCAACCCGATTCGACTGATCTGGTTGGGGACGACGCGAGGCACCGGTGGTGCGAAGCCGGAGTTTTTCGAAGACATGCTCCACCTTTTTCGGCAGTTTTCGGGCGACTCCCAGCCCGAACCCCCGAGTCTGGCGAAAGTCGAGCAATGGATGGAACGTTATCCCAGCGGATTGGACCCGCGAATCATCGCCCTTCGGGAAGAAAACCGAGATCGAATCCTGGACGTGGTCGTCGATCTCATCCGCAGGGGCGACATTCCAAATTCACAATTCTCTTTCAAACCGGGCCTGTCCCGGTCCGAGAAAATGCGGATAGCTCACGAATGGTGGCAAGACCACCGCTTTCACCTGGCCTTCGCCGTGCGATCGCCCGACAAACTCAATGAGATGCTGGACCACTCGCTCGACCCTGACACGATGGATGTCCTGATGCGGGCGGAAAAGGCCGGCATTCCGTTCTTCGTCAATCCCTACTATCTCTCGCTTCTGCACGTCAGGGTCCCCTACTACGCCATCGGTGCCGATCTCGCAATCAGGGACTACGTCGTTTACAGCTCCCAACTGGTCGACGAATTCGGCCACATCGTCGCCTGGGAGAAGGAAGATCAGGTTGAACCGGGAAAACCCAACGCTGCAGGATGGATCCTGCCGACACGGCACAATATCCATCGCCGGTACCCCGACGTGGCCATCTTGATTCCGGACACGATCGGACGGGCCTGCGGTGGACTCTGCGCCTCCTGTCAACGCATGTACGATTTTCAAAGAGGCAACCTCAACTTCAATCTCAAGGCACTCCGCCCCGATGACAGTTGGGCCACCAAGCTCCAACAGCTGATGGAGTACTTCAGGAACGATTCCCAGCTGAGGGATATCCTGATCACGGGCGGCGACGCATTGATGAGCAGCGACGCCTCGATCAGCCGGATCCTCGAGGCGATCGTCACCATGGCGGAGGCCAAAAGAAAAGACAACCAGAGTCGACCACCGGGGGAGAAATTCGCTGAGATCGACCGCATCAGACTGGGGACCCGCCTCCCTGTCTACCTCCCGCAACGAATCACGCCCCGTCTGACCGAAATCCTTGCTGAGTTCAAAGAACGGGCAGAGGAAGCCGGGATCCGGCAGTTCATCATTCAGACCCATTTCGAGTCACCGATGGAGGTGACGCCGGAAGCCCAGCAGGCGGTGCAACACCTGCAATCCGCGGGATGGATCGTCACCAACCAACTTGTCTTCACTGCGGCGGCGTCGCGGCGTGGACACAGCGCCAAGCTGCGCCACGTGCTCCAACAGACCGGCGTCTTCCCCTATTACACTTTCGCGGTCAAAGGCTATCGCGAAAACCAGCAAGCCTTTGCTCCGATCGCCCGCCTGGTTCAGGAGGAGATGGAAGAGAAGGTCTTCGGAAGCACGGAAAACGACCAGGCGATTCCGCTGGGCCCTCTCCCGGAACGCCCCTTGAACAAGGGAAACACAACGCCACAGGTCAACCACCTCCCGTTCCAGGCTATTGATCGAAGCGTGCTCAACCTCCCCGGCGTCGGCAAGAGCCTGACGTTCAGGGTTATTGGTATCACTCGTTACGGCCGGAGAATTCTGGAGTTCGATCACGACCGAACCCGACCCCACTCTCCGATCATCGACACACTGGGCAAGGTTGTCATCATCGAGTCCAAGTCAATCGGCGAATACCTGCGCCAACTGGAGGACATCGCGGAAAACGCGGACGAATACGATGGCCTGTACGGATATTCTCTCGGCCAAACTGCCCCCAGATTCTCGCTCTACGATTACCCCGACCGTCCGGATGTTTTCACGAAGGAACTGACGAATTTCGGGCTGGATTGACCTCGCCGGAAATCCGATAGAGCACTACTCGAGCATCACCGTAATCGGGTCGTCTGATCCCTGGTCCGTGTAGACTACGCCGAAGTCCGGCCAGTCCGGACCGAGGGGAGTCCCAATGTCAAAAGCGATGTTTCCAATGGCGCTGGTCCTGCTGGCCCTTTGCCTTCCGAGTGGCGCCTGTAAAAGACCGGACCGCAGCAGGCCTCCTGTGGCGGAGAAAATCCCCCACACCCTTTTGGCCCACGGGGGCGAACGCGTAGATGACTACTACTGGCTGAAGGAACGAGACAATCCCAAGGTCATCGCCTACCTCGAGGCCGAGAACGCCTACACCGCCTCAACGCTCGCACATACGGAGCCGCTGCAAACTGAGCTCTTCGACGAAATCGTCGGAAGGACCAAACAAGACGACGAGTCCGTGCCCTATTCCGAGAACGACTACTTCTACTACGACCGCTATGAATCCGGCGGGGAATACCCGATCTACTGCCGCCGTCCGAAATCCATGGAGGCTGCTGAAGAGATCATCCTCAACGTCAACGAACTCAGCGAAGGGCACGAGTATTTCGACGTTCGAGGCCTTCAGATCAGTACCGACAACACGCTTTTGGCATTTGCACAGGACTCGGTTGGACGACGATTCTACTCGCTCCGGTTCAAGAACCTGGACACCGGCGAGATCTACCCGGACCTCCTGCCGGAGGTCACGGGTAATGTCGTCTGGGCCGACGACAACCGCACCGTGTTTTACACCAGGCAGGATCCGGAGACTCTCCGATCCCACCTGGTTTTTCGGCACGTTTTGGGAACTGATTCCGCTGATGACGTATTGGTGTTCGATGAAGAGGACGAGACCTTCAGTTGTTCCGTCCAAAAAACCAAATCAAAGCGATACCTCGTCATCCACTCGACCTCGACCCTCTCCGACGAGGCCCGATACCTCGACGCCGACGATCCGACGGGCCAATTCACGATATTCCTGCCGAGGACGCGCGGCCACGAGTACTCGATCGATCACTTCGCGGACCGTTTCTACATCCGAACCAACGACAATGCCGTCAATTTCCGTCTGATGTCGACACCGATCGCCGAGACCCGGAAGTCTCAGTGGGCGGAGGTGATCCCCCATTCCGAAGACACCTATCTCGAGACATTCGAGATCTTCCGGGACCACCTTGTCCTGGCCCAACGTCAGAACGGCCTGATGCAACTTCGAGTGATCCCATGGTCGGGCGAGGGAAGGTATCTGATTGATTTCGAAGACGCCGCCTATGACGCTTGGATCGGCGTCAACCCGGAATTCAACACAACGACGCTGCGCTTCGACTACTCCTCGCTGACCACCCCACATTCGGTCTTCGACTTCGACATGGTGACCCGGACCCGCACCCTTTTGAAACAAGAAGAAGTACTGGGCGGTTTCAACCCTTCAGACTATGTCGCCGAGCGCTTCTATGCCACGGCACACGACGGCGTCGAGGTACCGATTTCCCTGGTCCGACGGGTGGACTCCGGAGACGGTCCACAGCCTCTCCTGCTCTATGCCTACGGTTCCTACGGTTATTCGATGGATCCCGCCTTTCGATCGGACCGCCTGAGCCTGCTTGACCGCGGCTTCACCTTCGCCATCGCCCACGTTCGGGGCGGCCAGGTGAACGGCCGGCGGTGGTACGAAGACGGCAAACTGCTCCACAAGAAGAACACCTTCACCGATTTCGTCGACTGTGCACAGTTCCTGGTGGATGAAGGCATGACGACTTCAGATCAGCTCTTTGCCATGGGCGGAAGCGCCGGGGGCCTGCTGATGGGCGCCGTCGTCAACATGCGTCCCGACCTGTTCGGAGGAATCGTTGCTCAGGTGCCCTTCGTCGACGTCATGACAACCATGCTCGATGCCGACATTCCCCTGACCACTGCCGAGTATGACGAATGGGGCAACCCCAACAACAAGGAGTTCTTTGACTACATGCTGTCCTACTCGCCCTATGACCAGGTGCGAGCGCAGGACTATCCCGCGATGCTGGTCACCGCCGGTCTGCACGACTCTCAAGTTCAGTACTGGGAACCGGCCAAATGGGTGGCGAAACTGCGGACCCTGAAGACCGATGACCACACCCTCCTTTTCTACACCAACATGGATGCTGGACACGGCGGCGCCTCCGGGCGCTTCAAACAGCACGAAGAGACCGCGCTGACCTACGCGTTTTTGTTGGATCAGAGTGACGGGGGTGCGGACAACTGATCACGGCCAGGATCACTGAAACTCCTGAAATTGGAATCCGTACCGAACAGGGAACGATTCTGAGATCAAGGGGGTTCCGATGTCTGCGATCCTGCTTGCCATACTCATCATTCTCGTACCGATTGCGTCAATTTCCGCAGAGGAAACTACCCAGACCGACTGGTCCGCCGGACCGAAGAGTGAGGCGCCCCTGCCCACCTTTGGAGACGGTTTCGGAGAGTCGGCCGGGATCTCCTGGCTGGCGGTTCCGGGTCAATTGGCCCTTTCCTCCGAGCCACTCGAAACCCCGGTCAAACACCTGATCGCCAGTGGTCATGACGGTGCCTATGGACTCTACGCGACCGATTTCGACGGTGACGGAGACGTCGACGTCATCGGAACGACTGATCGTTCCCGTGAAGTGATCATCTGGTTCAACAGCGGCACCAACCCCGTAACCTGGACGGAGCACGTCGTCGACAACGCCTACAGGGGCGGCACCTCGGTTCATCCGGTGGATGTGGACGGCGACGGTGACCTCGACCTGGTCGCCGCCGCCCAGACCCCAGGCAACAATGTGATGTGGTGGCGAAACGAGGGGGGAGATCCGCCAACCTGGACGCGGTTCACGATTGAAAGCAACCTCCCGGTCGCCTGCAATCTCTTCGTAGCTGATATCGACGGCGACGGTGACCCAGATGTCGCCAGCACCTCGTGGAGCGGCGCCTACATCGCCTGGTGGCGAAATGACGGCGAACCCGAGAGCTGGCCCCGCCTGATGATCGAAGACGATTTCCCGACGGCCCACTCCGCCTTTGGCTTCGACGCTGACGGTGACGGTGATATTGACATCGTCGGCACCTCGGCCGACACCGGTGAAGTCGTGCTCTTCCTCAACGACCAGGGCGACGGTACATCGTGGACTCCTCAAGTCATCGGCACCGGTATGTACGGGGTGCGGTATGCAACGGCCGCCGACATCGACGGGGACGGCCGAATGGACCTGGCGGCCACAGCCTTCAACGGCCAACTCCGCTGGTGGCGCAACAGCGGAGGCATCCCGGTTACCTGGAACGAGTACCTCGTTGACCCGATCTGTATTGGCGGGCACTACATCATTGCGGCCGACCTCAACGGCGATGGCGCCACCGATCTCCTCGTCGCCCCGTGGACGCTTGACTCACTCTACTGGTACCGTCAAGACCCATCCGACCCCGAGGCGTGGCAACGCTTCTTGGTCGATGGCACCTTTATTTCCCCGGTGACCGCCTTTCCGGCCGACATCAACGGCGACGGTGACCTCGATGTCATCGGGACCTCCCCAACTTTGGGTGAGATCGCCTGGTGGGAAATCACCGAATTCATTCCGTCAGGAACCCTCGAGAGCTCGGTTCTCGACCTCGGTCAAAGCCAGGGCATCAATGGGATCCGGTGGCGCGCCTCGGTTCCGTCTGGGGGCAGCCTCACGCTGAGCGTCCGGAGTGGCGACGACCCGGCCGGCCTCGGGCCCTGGTCCCCCGAGATCCAAAAACCCGTAGTCATGCTTTGCCCCTGGCGGCAATATCTCCAGTATCGGGTGACGATGAAGTCCCAAAATGGACAGGATTCACCCATCTTCCGTGACCTCACCATGTGGTGGAACCAGCCAAATGGGGCCACCCACGCACTTCGAGCGCCCAACACTGCGGACTGAACAGAAGGGGGTCCTTTCGGTGAGAATCCAACGTTATCGGACAGTCCTGCGGCGGCATGCTCGGCATCGAATACGTCCTCAAATACCAGGAACAACCCCGAGGTCTCGTCATCTCCAATTGGGATGACGAAGACGCGCATTTCGGCGGGGTTTTGGACTTCCTGAACAATCTCAAGGAGTGAAGCGACTCCGGAGTTCATAGAGGCCCTCTATCAGATCAAAACACCGGAATTGGCCCCTCCTAAATATATATTGACCATTTCACCATTGAGTGTTAGTCTCAGTATTATTATTAATCTGCTGGAAACAACGAGGAGGAAGCACCATGAAAATCAGAAATATCCTAATCCCGACACTCTGTGCCCTGACCGGTCTTTTGGCTGCCTGCGGCGGAACTGAAGTCTCCCAGGAGGCCGCAGCGCCCCAACCCGAAACTCAGGTTCAGGAAGCTCCGGCCCCCACCCCGGACGAACAGGTTGCCGGGCTTGAGGCCATGTGCGCCGAGGCGCAACCCGCAATGGCCGCCCGCCAGGCCGAGAACGCCCTATTCAACCGGGTCGGCGGCCGTGACGGTATTCACAAAGCAGTCGCTGAGACAGTTCGCCTCCACCAGATCAACGAGCCCATCAAGCATCTGATGGAAGGCGTCGATCCCGCTCATCTGACCGAGCAGGTCACCGATTTCCTCGTTCTGGCAACCGGCGGCCAAGGCGAGTATGACGGCCGAAACATGGTCGACGCTCATGCCCATATGAATATGAACAACGCTATGTTCCTTGCCGCAGGCAGCGACCTCGGAAAAGGGATGGATTTTGCAGGCTGGGGCGAGGATGAGAAACAGGAATTGCTCTGTGCCTTCGTCGGTCTGAGGCCGCAAGTGGTCACGACCGAGAGCTGATCTGTTTGGGAAAATCAGACGCCAACCTGATGCGGCACGAACAAGAAGACGATTGAATCGCCAAGACGCGAAGTTCGCAAAGGGAAGACCAAGAAGGTATTGTTTATCTGGGCGGGGATAACCCTGGCCGGACCAGATTTCCGGGAAAGGCGGGGGTTATCCCCGCCTTTTTCTTTTCTTGGACGTATTCCCAAAGGCAGGCCCAGTCGCGGTCGCGGAACCAGACGCTGACTCTGACATCGACCCTGTCGCGGTCCCGGTCTCGGCCGCTGCATCCCAACACCGGCCTTCGGTGTCGCGCAAGCGCACCCCCGCTCGATCATTCCCCGGAGGGGCATCATTTCAGAAGCCAGGTGAGCATCGCCCCTCCGGGAAAGGACCTCGGCGGCCTACTGCCCTCAACCGAGATTCGATTGCTGAGGGTGTCGCCGTGGATTGCCAGGCATGGCTTTCTTCGCATCGACTCCGTCATTGGGATGCCCGCCTGGTGAAGAAAGCCATATCTGGCACGTCCCGTCTGGGAGGGGCGCTCATGTTTTCCCGCATCACCGTCCGCCACGCGCCGTCCGAGAGGGACGCCCTCGCGGGCAGCCGCCGCGTCTCCCCTATACTCCCTTCATGAACAAGCCACACGTCGAAACCCCGCCACCGGGTCTCTGGGCAAAGGCCCTTTGGATGGCCGACCGGACCCCGGAAAACCGCAACCGGACGGTTGACTTTCTCCGAGCGCTGTCAATCCTCGCCGTTGTCTTGGGACACTGGGTGATTTCCGCGCCCTATTTCTCGAACGGCATTCCAGCCTACTCTCACATCCTCGACCTGGCGCCGTGGTCCCAGTGGTTGACCTGGCTCTTCCAGGTGATGCCGGGCTTCGTCTTCGTCGGCGGGTACTCGAACTCCATTTCCTGGCAGTCGGCCCTGCGAAAGAACCTCGGCTTTGGCGCCTGGTTTGACAGTCGAATCCGCCGGCTGATCGGACCGGTCATGCCCCTGATCGGCATGTGGGCCGTCATGGTGGCAATCGCCAACGCCAACGGCGTCGGCCCCACCATGATCTTCATCGGTTCCAAGGTGGCCCTGATCCCGGTGTGGTTCCTGGCGGTTTACATCCTGGTGGTCGCCTTGGTGCCCCTGACACATCGAGCGTGGCAGAGTTGGGGCCTCGCCTCGATCCTCGTGCCCATCGTCGCCGCCGCGCTGATAGATGTTGCCTTCTTCACCGCCGACCAGCACACCCTCGCCTGGCTCAACTACCCCTTCGTCTGGTTGGCAGTCCACCAGACGGGCTATGCGTGGCATGACCGCCGGCTCACCGGTCTTCGCACGGGGTTGTTGCTGTTTGCCGGCGGTCTCCTGTCCCTTTTCGCTCTGACCCAACTCGGCCCCTACCCCTTGAGCCTGGTCGGCGTGCCCTCAGACGCCATCAGCAATACCCTGCCGCCCAAACTGCCCCTACTGGCATTGGGCGCCGCTCAGATAGGTCTGGTCCTTGCTTTTGAAGCACCGCTCAAGCGTTGGCTCTCGCGAAGGCGTCCGTGGGCCACAACCATCCTGATCAACGGGATGATCATGACGATCTTCCTGTGGCACTCCACCGTGATGATGCTCCTTGTCGGCCTGGCCTTCTGGGTGTGGCCGACGCTTCTGTCGGCCCAGCCTGACTCGAGCCTGTGGTGGGCCATTCGTCCTGTGTGGCTTCTGATTTACGCGGTTGCCACCTTGCCCTTCCTTCTGACTTTTTCCCGATTCGAGCGGCCCGGCAAACCCTGCGGTTCGGCGCCTGTTTGGCGGCAACTGCTCGGCATCGCGATCACCTGCCTCGGTCTGGCCATGCTGGCCATTGGCGGCATCGGCGGTCCCGGCTGGCTCGGCCTGCGCTGGGTCCCACTTCTCTTGCCGTTGATCGGCTTTGCCTTCGCCACGACGGCAGCCCGTTCGGCACGAAAGTGAAGAAAGACGACCCCGATTTCGCTGATGTCGTGGCTGCAGCCAATCGCATCGCGACCCACGTTCATCGAACTCCGGTTGCCACCTGTGCGAC
This sequence comes from Holophagae bacterium, assembly GCA_030609785.1. GTDB lineage: Bacteria > Acidobacteriota > Thermoanaerobaculia > Thermoanaerobaculales > Sulfomarinibacteraceae > DAOWGJ01. The sequence goes on along the minus strand of JAUWTC010000055.1, from coordinate 765 downwards.
CCTGGACCGACTGACCAATGCACGGCTGGTCTTCAAGTGTGAACACCTGCAGAAGGTCGGCGCCTTCAAGGCCCGAGGGGCCACCAACGCGGTCTTTTCCCTCAGTGACACCGAGGCTGCCCGCGGGGTCGCAACCCATTCCTCGGGCAACCACGGCGCCGCCCTGGCCCGAGCGGCGGCCCTCCGAGGCATCCCGGCGTACATCGTCATGCCATCTTCCGCACCTCCGGTCAAAAGGGCGGCAGTCGCAGGCTACGGAGCAACGATCACCGAGTGCAAACCAACTCTCGAGGCGCGGGAGACCGCTCTAGCCAAAGTTGTGGCCCGAACCGGGGCCACGTTTATTCATCCCTACGACAACCCACGGGTCATCGCCGGTCAAGGCACCGCGGCCCTCGAATTGCTCGCCGACGTCCCGTTGATCGATACCCTCCTGGCCCCGGTAGGCGGCGGGGGCCTCCTCTCGGGCACGGCGATCGCTGCATCCGGCCTCCGGCCCGACGCGTCAGTCTGGGGCGCCGAACCGTCTGGCGCCGACGACGCCTTCCGCTCACTCCGGGATGGCGCCCTTTACCCTTCGGTCCAACCCAAAACTATCGCCGACGGACTGCTGACCTCTCTGTCCGAACGCACCTTCCGTATCATCAGAACGCTGACACAAGGGATTGTGACCGCCCAGGAAGAGACCATCATCCGGGCAATGCGTTTGCTGTGGGAACGGGCCAAGCTGCTGGTCGAACCGTCCGCGGCCCTCCCTCTCGCCGT
>JAUWTC010000096.1 GCA_030609785.1 Holophagae bacterium | reverse complement strand
TCTTGACCCGTGGCCATGGAGACTGGAGTCGTCGAACCCTCAAGAAGTTCAACATGAATTCGAAAGGGCAGGGGTTTCGTGTCGAGCCGCGCTACGGCCTCAGTGATCGCGGCCATCACGCCTGCCCTGTCCCGAACGGTCAAACGGCCCTTGGCCGGCTGTACCGTCACACTGCCCTCGCTGCTCAACATCGGCTGGATGGCGGCGGAGACCTCGGCCACCTTGGCATGTTCGACTCTGAAGACACGAACGACCACAGTTTCGTCACCGGCTTGCGCCATTGGGACGATCGATGCCAGGCAAACCAGCACCCCAACCATGACCCATCCAAACTTCACGCCAAGCCCTGGAGGCCCACTCCCGTCAACACACCGCATCACAACTCCATCTCTTCGTTGACAACGAAGTACACCGCCGTCGTTTCACTTTCGGATCCGGCAAATTGATAGACTCTGACCTCGGATTGCGGCATTTGGATCTCAACCATCGGTGGGGGTGCAAAACCCTCGGCCGGTTCTTCCGAATCGGCCACCGTGACCACCGCCGCCGGAGCCTCGGCGCCCCAGGGCGCGACTCGCCACAGAAGACCTCCACCCAGGACGATCACACACACAGCGGCAGCCGCCACCCAATGCCTGAACCGCGGCGCCAGCCGACGGCGAAGGCGTTCCTGGCGGATCAGTGCGGTGACGGTCTCGGCGCACTCGCTCACCGCCCGGTCGTCGATTTCGGACGGCGCGCCTGCGGCCAACAGAAACGACGGTTCGAGAGCAGCCGCCTCCCGCCTGCACTGAGCACAGGTCTGCAGGTGTCCCCGAAAGGCACGTCGTTCATCACGGTCGAGGCGCTCCTCGAGGTAATCGTCGATGCTCAGCATGAACCTCTGGCAGTTCATTCCTTCCTCCGAAATGCCGGAAGGTACTCGGGGAATCTTTTTTCGATTTCCTGCCGGAGCGTCTTCCTGGCTTGAAATATGTGGTTGCGGACCGTCGTCGCCGTACATCCGAGGATGTCGGCAACTTCAGCGGTGTCCATGTCTTCGATCTCCCGAAAGACGAAAGCCGCCCTCTGCTGAGGACTCAAGACCGGCAACACCTGGGCGATTACCGAACTGACCTCACCCTCTTCGGCCGCATTGGAGGTCGGCTCGCTCTCTCCGACCAGGCGGAGCCGGTGCTCCATTCCGGCCTGATGAGTTCTCTCGCGGCTTTTTCGAGACCGGATCAAGTCGATGGCGACGTTGGTTCCGATCCGGTAAACCCAGGTTGCGAAGCTCCATCGGGGATCGTAACGGTCCAATTGTTGCCAGGCCTTGAGAAAGGCCATCTGAACCACATCCCAACCTTCAGTGTCATCGTTCAGGATGCGGGCCACAGCCCGGTGCAACCCGCCCGAGTGACGCTTGACCAGAGCCGCAAATGCCTGCTCGTCACCACCCCGGGCCTCCAGGGCCAGGCGCCGGTCGTCCCTCGAGGGCGTTCCGCCGTTGTCTGTTATTCCTGTCACGATGGACAGCGTCTCCTTCAGCACAATTGCATCTCCGGGAAGTCTACGAAAATCGCCCTTGTGTCGTTTAGCGAAGGCGGATACCCCCGGAATACCGGTCGCGCAGACAGAGTTTACCTTCATTGGGCGCCAAGCGGCCCGAAAAAACCGAAAAGACCGAAAAGGGGTTGCCATGCGCTTCACCATTGAATACTGCGTCGATTGAAACTACCAACCCAGGGCCGCCGGTCTGGCGGCCGACCTCAAACAACGATTCGGAGCCGATTCAGAGCTGATCAAGGGCGCTGGGGGCGTCTTCGAAGTCCGGGCCGACGAAAGCCTGGTGTTTTCGAAAAAAGAACTCGGGAGATTTCCGGAGCCTGGAGAGGTCGAAGCGGCAATTGCCGGCTTAAACACCTGACCCGCCGGGGCCCCGGACCCGGATCACTGACGCGGTCGCCGTCGCGGTCTGCGGACGCGGTTGACTGTCGCGGCTCGCGGTCCCTGACGCGGTCGCGGTTTGCGGATGCGGTCGCCGACTCGGACGCGGTCGCGGCCGCGGTCCCGGATACCCGATGCGGGCGCCTGCCCCGGACACTGTTCTCTAACCCCGGCCTTCGGGAGCGCTTTGCGCCCCCGCTCGGCGCATTCTCCTCAAGGGGCAACGAGGTCGGATTAGGGGAAATATCGCCCCTTGAGGAAAATGACCTCGACGGCCTACGGCGTCGGCCGAGACTCGATTGCTGAGGGTGTCGCCGAGCGTTGCCAGGTATCGGCTTTCTTCGCAACGGCGGCTCGGGCGGGGGGACTGCCCGGTGAAGAAAACCGTACCAGGCACGCGCCGTCGGAGAGGGACGCTCTTGGAGTTTGGGGTGGTCGTGGGCTTGGGCGGAAGGAAACCGCGTCCGCGTCCGTTGACAGCGTCAGTGGACCGCGCCAGGGACGGTTTGCGGCCCCGGTCGCGGTCGCGGTTGACGGCCCTGTCGCGGTCGCGGATACCCGTCGCCGCCGCGGTTCCCAACCCCGGCCTTCTGATCCGCCCTGCGGGCGCACCAGCGTCGCCATTTCCGCGGGGCCGAAGCGAGGCGTAATCTGCAACGAACACCCGGCCCCGCAGAAATGACGAGCGGCGGCCTACTGCCGTCAGCCGAGACTCGATTGCTGACGGTGTCGCCGAGGGGTGCCCGGTCAGGCCTTCTTCGCAACGGCACCGATTTCGGGTGGGCTGCCCGGTGAAGAAGGCCTGACCCCGCACGCCCCGTCGGAGAGAGGCGCTCTTTAATTCTGGGGGTGATCGTCGGCTTCGGCTGCAGCGTCCGGGTCCGCGTCCGGGGCGGGGACATTCGCCTGCACTGTTTTCTTTCTGACAGCTGACAGCCGACAGCCCCTACAATCTCCGCCTATACACGTTGCGCTCCAGCATTCGGGAAAAACCGCTCCAGGCCTGGTCGGAATCTCCGTCCTGCTCGATCGCCTCGAACATGCCGGACAGTCGCGCGTCCAGATTGTCCACCATATGCACCAGCATCGCTTCCGGTGTTTTAGGCCTCCTCGGCGACCCGTAGGCGTACTCGCCGTGGTGGGAAAGCAGGATGTGCAAGAGCTGGCGGCGCATCTCTTCCGGGAAGCTCTCCAAATCGCCGATCACGCGGTCAACATAGAGGGTCTCCAGCGCCAGGTGGCCGATCAATCGACCGTCATCGGTGTATTCAATTGAGTTCTCGGCTTCCAATTCCCAGATCTTGCCCAGATCATGCAGCAAGATCCCGGCCAACACCAGGTCCTGATGCAAGCGATAATGTCGGGCCAGGGCCAGGCCGGCCCCGGCTACGGACACCGTGTGTTCCAGGAGACCGGACCTGAAGGCATGGTGCATTGTCTTGGCGGCCGGCGCCACCCGGAAGCGGGTTTCGACGTCCGGATCGGAGAAGATCCTGAACAACAGCTGCCGGAGGTCGGCATCCTCCATGGCAGCGATAAGTTCCTGCATCTTCCGCCACAGGACGTCGGCATCGACGGAGGAAGCCCGAACGAAAAGACTCGGATCGACATCCGAGCCGTCAACCGGTTCGGCCCTCCGAAAGACCACCTGCGTTCGGCCCTGGTATTGCTGCACATGTCCGCCGATGCGCACGACCGCTCCCGGCTCACATACCTTGGCCAACCCCTCAGCGTGCTCCCACGCCAGGGAACTCACCTCACCGGTACTGTCACCCAGGGTGACCGCCAGGTAATTTCCGCCGCCTCGGCGCTTGCGCAATTCCCGCGTACGAACGACGTAGACCTCATCCAGCTCGGTCCCCGGCTTGAGGTTTTTAACCCAGACTCGCTCAGCCATCGAGAACCCCGCCGGCACCGGCAAGACGCTCTCGGTGGACCTCGACCAGGTAGTTCTCCCTGAGCCGGTCGATGAATCCGCTACGCTGGTCGTAGAAAACCCTCTCGGTCTCGCGGCGCCGGATCTCTCCCTCGACCTCCTCAAAAGGTCGGTAGCCCTCCGGGATTCGCTGCACCAGACGAAGAACCTGAATACCTCCGGACGTTACCGCGGGATCAGAGAAATCACCGTCCCCGAGAGAGTCGAGCAATTCAACCAGTTCCGGTCGGAGATCCTGGAGCGGGATGGCGCCGAGATCCTGGAGATCCGCACCGGCCAACGTCGCCTCAGCCTGCAAGTCCGCGCCTCCCTCGACCCGCTCCAACATCGCCAGCACGCGGCCCGCCACAGCCTCGGTGTCGGATCCGTCCGCGGCTACGGGGAAGATCATCTGTTGGAGTTCAACCTTGGCCGGCACGGCGAAATTGTCCTTCTCTTTCTCGTAGATCATTTTGAGTTCTTCCTGGGTGATCTCGGTCGGGCGGACTTCGCCCTGGGCCGCCCTTTGGACCATGAACGACCTGCGATACCGATCGCGGAGCGACTCTTCGGTCATTCCCGATTCTCTGAGCGCCGCCTCGAACAATTCGTCATCCTGGAGGTCGTTTTCTTCGCGCAACCCGGCAACGGCCTGGTCGATGGCGCCCTCGTCGGGAACGATGTTCTTTTCTTCAGCCCTTTCCATCAGGATCATTTCATTGACCAGATTTTCCACCAACTGATCCCGAAAGGTCAGCAACGCTTCACCCTCGGGCGGTGTCGGTATCTGGGCCAGTTCCTGGTGAAATCGAACCTCGAACTCGCTTACGGTGACGATTCGGTCGTTGACCCGGATCAAGATTGCCTCGAGCACTTCCCTTTCCGCACCCGACGCGACGGTCGCAACAGTCAAAACCAACGGCACCATTCCTACACACAACATTCTCTTCAGCATCAGTCCTCCGCGAACCGTTCCTGGTATTCAAACCAGAGATTTTCTTTGAAAATCACGACGCCGGCTTGGCTGACCGCCTGGTCGACACACCGGCTCATATGCTCCCGACTCCCGGCACTCTCCAGTTCCCGCCGCGCCTCGGACGAAGCAACGACCTCGGACACATGCCCCGAGGCCCGAACCTCGAGAACCTGGAACAGATGATACCCGGCCGGCCCCTCCACGGGGCGAGAAACCTGGCCGACGTCAAGAGAGAATATCTCCGACTCAACGTCATCGGGCTGCGTCCCACGGACTACCCAGCCGACCAACCCACCACTCTCGGCGTTGGGCGCCCGGCTGTATTTCCTGGAGAGGTCTGTGAACTCCTCACCCTGATCGAAACGAGTCCGAACCTCCTGAGCATCGGCAAGGTCCCACAACAACACCTGGCGGATCAAGACCTGCTCCGGCACGACCTCCGCCATTCGAATGTCCACGGCAGCAGCGATCTCAGCGGGCGCAACAGTTGGTGGAGGACCGCAAACCTCCTCGGCGAACCGTAGCAAGAGGGCCGATCGTTCGACGACGTCGGCCGACGCCCCCCCGGGCCCATTTGCCAGGGCCCTGGCAACAGCCTCCTGCTCCAGGAACTGATCCAAGATCCTTGAGGCGGTTCTGGAATCCACGTCAGCCCACTGGCTCCCGGTGACCCTTTCGAGATATGTCTGAACCTGTACGACATCGACCTCGACACCGTCCACCCGGGCCACCACGGTCTCTTCGACGCCACACCCTGCAGCGAAAACAGCGGCCGCCACCAGGATCACATCAGCTCGAAGTCGACGCATGGGGCGCAGAATATCATGCCAGGAGCCTGGAGGGCATAGGCCGGTTTCGCTGGGTTGGAGTACAGTGGCACCGTGGCACAGCAACCCGATCTCAGAAATTGCCGATGGGACGTCCTGCTTCCTTCGGCCGCGGCGGTCGTTGCCGCTTTGCTGATCGGACTGGCAAGCCTGGCAGGCTACGCCTTCAAGCAACGAGAGGCCTTGGCTCTGGACGGGCGCGTTCTCGGTCTGGCCCACAGGGTCGAAAGCCGCCTGAGGGAGACTGATCAGGGCGCCGAACAAGAACTGCTGGAGAGCCTGTGGCAGGAGGTCCAGCAACCCATCATCGGCCTGTGCCTCAGGGATGGAGAGGGCCAGTCATTGGCCGAAGTCGGAGAGACCGACCCGACCCTGTCGCCTCGACCGATCGATCTCTTCGTCGGACCGATGGGTGGCCCCAGAGGCCGGCCGTGGAACATCGATTCCCAGAGAACGCCGGGGCAGCCCCGGAGCCGCAGGGGACGACGCACTCTCGAGGTATTCTTGAGTCCCGGCGCGGCCTCGCCCCCCCTTCCCATCCGGCTCCTGCTTCCGTCCTCCGTCGCAGTCGGGCTCGGCCTCGTCGCCCTGGCCGTTCTTGGAGGCCGTCTCTTGATCCGCCAGCGGCACGAGGCAGAAGTCGAAGCCGACCGAAGGCGGTTGGAAGCTCTCGGCCGGGCCGGGGCCGGACTGGCACACCAGTTGAAGAATCCTCTGGCAACGATCAAGGGCTCGGCGCAGTTACTTGGGGAACGTATCAAAGAGAGCGATCCTCGCGACCGGGCACAGGCGATCGTTGTCCAAGCCGACCGAATGGACCGAATGCTCAGCACGCTGCTGGATTTCGCACGCCCCCCGGTACCCGAAGTCACCACCGTCAACCTGGCCCAGAGTCTCTCGGCATTGGCGAGAAATATGTCCCAGGTCCGTTGTGACATTCCTGGATCCGTCGAAACCAGAGTCGACCCCGACCATCTCGACCACATCGTTGAGAACCTGCTCTCGAACGCCCTGTCGCACACTCCCGACGACTCGGCCGTTGAGATCTCTGGTCACAGCGTCGGCGACACCGTAGAGATTCAGATTTCCGACCAAGGTCCGGGGCCGGGAGACGATCCGGAAGAACTCTTCCAGCCATACGTCACCCATCGCCCTGACGGCGCCGGCCTCGGGCTGACGATCGCACGAACGCTTGCCGAAGCCAACGGCGGAAGCCTGACACTGGGCCACCGGAACGGCGGGGGCACGACCGCTGTCCTGACCCTCCCCGCAGGAGACACCGAACAATGATGCCGACGATTCTGGTCGTCGATGACGACGACGCCTTCCGATCCCTGGTGATCGACATTCTCTCCGAAGAGGACTACCGGCTGCTGGAAGCCGGTGACGGCGCGAAAGCGCTGACCATTCTCAGCAACCACAAGGTGGACCTGGTGCTGACCGACCAGCAGATGCCGGGAATGACCGGATTGGAACTGGCACGCAGGGTCTTGGCGGCAGCCGACCCTCCATCTGTCATCCTGATGACGGCCTTCGGGACGATTTCGAACGCGATGGAAGCCGTCCGATTGGGTGCGACGGACTATCTGACCAAACCCCTGGAGAGCCCGGCAACCCTCCGAGGCCTGGTTTCGAGAACACTGGGAGAACACGAAAGATCAACCGACACCGGTGAGTTCCTGACCCGCGATCCCTCGACGCTCGAAATGTTGACCATCGCCGACCGCGCCGCGGCGACCGATGCGACGGTCCTGATCACCGGAGCCTCCGGAACCGGCAAAGAAGTGCTGGCCCACCGCATCCACAGCCGCTCAAATCGGAGTTCCGGGCCGTTCGTCGCCGTCAACTGCGCCTCCATCCCCGACACCCTGGCGGAAAGTGAATTCTTCGGCCATGAAAAGGGGGCTTTCACCGGCGCCGACGCCCAGCGTGCCGGGCGATTCGAACAGGCAGACGGCGGCACGCTTTTTCTCGACGAGATCGGCGAACTGCCCGAGAGCATGCAGGCAAAACTCCTGCGGGTTCTCGAGGACCGCACGGTCGAGAGGGTCGGGGGACGCCGGCCGATCACCGTTGATTTTCGTCTCCTTGCCGCCACCAACCGCATCCTGGAAGACGAAGTCGATGCCGGACGATTTCGTCGAGACCTGCTCTATCGGCTCGACGTCATCCGCCTGACGATCGCCCCTCTCAGCGAGCGTCCCACGGATGTCGGGTTGCTGGCGGAGGCCCTGATCAAAAGCGTGGCCAACCGATT
>JAUWTC010000245.1 GCA_030609785.1 Holophagae bacterium | reverse complement strand
TAGGAGATCAACGAACCGGCCACAAGCCAGCCGCCGATATAACGTACTAACCGTGTGCCGGCCTCTCGGCTCTTCGCCGCGGGGAAGATCATGAACGCGGCCGCCATCATCAGGGCGATTCCGGTCCGAAGGAGAGTTGCCGGCCAATAGGTCGGATTGAAGAATCCATCCCAGAAAGCGTGGCTCTCCAGCCACTTTCCGGGTGTCAGTTGGTAGGTGATGATTCCGTTGATGACGACCAGAGATCCATAGGCGCCGACGAAGTACAGCCACCCAACCATGAGATGCGCCTTCTTGGAGATCTTGTCCCAGGTGGCGTAGTAGACCAGGGCTGCGACAATTTCGACGATGAAAAACACCCATTCGATCGCCCAGCCCCACACATAATTGTGAATCAGGCTGGAAATTGCCCCCGGTGAGATCAGGCCGGCAACCACCCAGATGCCGACCCCGGAAATTGCCCCGTACACGGTGGATACGAGAATCAACACCAGCGAGGAGCGTTTGGCCAATTCCCGAAGTTCCGGGTCATTTCGCCTCACCCCGAGGGTTTCCGTCACCGCGATCAACAGCCCCCCTCCGACAGCGAAGTGCGCCACAATCACATGGGGGACGGCCACCAAGGCCATCAACATTCCCCCACCCATCGCCAAATCCCAGATTGGATAATCCATCAATACTCCCCTCCAATCACCGGCATTTTCACCCTTGAGACTGTACCCGATCTGAACTGCATCTTCCCGTTCCCCGGCCAAACAGTCGCGGCCGGTATGCCCTCCCACAATACGGGGCTACCTTCCCCTTGACACGTCGGGCATCGAGACATATCATATGTGTAGACATTGAAAATGAGTCTGGATTAGAGGGAGTGATCATGAGCAAGTTAGCCCAACGTGCACAGAAGCTTTTCATTCAGCACCTGAGGGAGAACAACCTCAAAGTGACACAGGAACGCCTGGCCCTGCTGGATGAAATCTTCGCAACCAGCGACCATCTGGACGCCGACGACCTGCTCGCCAGGATGAAAGCGAAGAAGCGCAAGGTCTCCCGAGCAACGGTTTACCGGACGCTCGACCTCCTGGTCCAGTGTGGGCTGGTCCGCAAGAGCCGGTTGGGCCGAGAGCACTACTTCTACGAGAAGATGGAGCCGGGCGGCGGACACCACCACATGGTCTGCATGGCCACCGGCAAGATCATCGAATTCTGGGATGCCGACCTGGACGAGCGCCTCCGTCACATCTGCCACGACCACAAGTTTCGGCCGTCCTTCATCTCGATCCAGGTTCAAGGACTGAGCCAGGAAGGCCAGAAAGTCGAACAGGAAACCTCATTCTTCTGATTCAACAAGATTGGGCTCTAGAGAACATCGACTGGTTTTAGGGGGATTAATGAACCGCCAAGACGCGAAGAGCGCTAAGGGGTTTATTTAAAATAGTTTCTTTGCGTTCTTGGCGTCTTCGCGGTTCAATTGTGTTCTTCTTCCCCAACGAACCCGGACTACTGAATCTCCGATTTCACAATCGTCACCTTGGCGATTCTGCGTTTGCCGACCTGGATCAAGAGAGGCGTCTCAGCATCAGCCGAAACCGCCATCTTGGGGTCACCAGCACCCTCACCGTCAACCTTGACCCCCCCCTGCGACATCAGCCGACGAGCCTCGGAGTTTGAAGCGGCCAAGCCCGCCTGAACCAGAACCTTGGACAACAGCACGGTCGGCATCTCGCTGGTGATCTCGACCTCGGGGATGTCCGTCGGCAATTTCCGTCCGGAAAACACCCGTCCGAACTCGGCTTCGGCAGCCACCGCGGCGTCCTCATCGTGAAACTCCTCAACCAGTGACCGTGCCAGTTCCTTCTTGACCTCCATCGGATGCCGTCGCCCCTCGCTGACATCGGACTTCATTGCCTCGATCGCTTCAGCGGTCCGATCGGTCAACAAAAGCCAGTATTTCCACATCAGATCATCCGACACCGACATCAGTTTGCCGAACATCTCGTTCGGTGGATCTTCGACGGCGACGTAATTGCCCAGGCTCTTGGACATTTTCTCAACACCATCCAGCCCCTCCAGTAGGGGCAGGGTCATCGCGACCTGTGGTTCCATCCCATGTTCACGCATCAGATGACGGCCCATCAAAAGATTGAAGAGTTGGTCGGTACCGCCCAGTTCCACGTCACACTTCAGGGCCACCGAGTCAAAACCTTGGGCCAGGGGGTAGAGAAATTCGTGCAGCGCAATCGGTTTTTGGGCCTCGTACCTCGTGCGGAAGTCGTCCCGTTCGAGCATCTGGGCGACCGTCACCTTGGCCGCAAGCTTGATCCATTCTGCGGAACCCAATTGTCCCAACCACTTTGAGTTGAAATCGACGACGGTCGTTTCGGGGTCGAGGAGTTTAAAAATCTGACGTCGGTAGGTTGCGGCGTTGGCCTCGATCTCTTCCGGTGTCAACTCCGGCCGAGTGGTGTTCTTCCCCGTCGGGTCCCCGATCAGACCGGTGAAATCCCCAATCAGGAAGATGACGCGATGCCCCAGCTGTTGAAAGTGGCGCATCTTTCGAATGATCACGGTGTGACCCAGATGCAGATCCGGGGCCGACGGGTCGAAACCCACCTTGATCGTCAAAGGAACCCCCGACTCCAATGATCGCTGGAGCTTTTTCTCCAGCGCCTCTGAGGGAACCACATCAACACAGCCCTTGGTCAAGAACTGCATCTGCTGTTGGATCGTTGCTGTCATAAAGCCTCCATCACTCCTCGCCGAGGCTGACCACCGCCGGCCCGGAGGCCGTCCACTGGGCGTCAAGGGTTTCCGCCAAGAGTTCAAGATCAAAGTTCACGGCAACCAGGTCAACGGTCAGGGCCGCCATCTCCCGGTCGCTCGGCGTTCGCCAACTGTCGGCGCCCGCGGCGATAGCGGCGCATACCCTCGCTCTGCCCATGACACCTCCGGCCACCGTCACGACCCGTGCGGCAACTTTCCGGCGCAAACCCTCCAACTCCTGTTCGGAGGCCGGGGCAAACAGCACCTTCCAGCTTTCATGAATGTCCTCTTCGAGTGCGGCAACCTCTCCATCCCTTGAAATCACCAGCACCATGACCGCCCGCCCGGGAATCAACGGCAACAACACCTCGGCGGTCACACCTTCGATCAGCCGTACCGCCCGGTTCGAGATTATCTCGGCAACGGTCTCGGGAATGGGAAACCCGGCAGCCAGAGGCAAAGCAACCGCCACCGTGGACAGGGTTCCCGCCGCAGGCATTCGATGCCTGGGTTCTCCCCCAACCGTACCCGCGGGTATTACCCCTGACGCGCGTCCCCCAACCCCAAATTTTTCCAGAGCCTCCAGTGCCAGTTCGGCGTCAGCCGCCACACCCCCGACAGCCAGATTCCCTGAGGCCAGTACGGTTGCCGGTGTTACTTCGGCCCCGGCATCCAGACCCAACAGACCGGCCATCAAGCGGAGGGCCGTTCGCCGTGCGTCGGATCCTGTCCCCAGGTGCGTCGTGTCGGACGCAACACCGGCCAAGGCCGCCTGGAGAGCCTCACAGAGCCCAGGGAAGTCACCGGCCTGGGCAGCAAGCTCCAATCGGGGCGGGCGGCTCTCGACCGCGATGTAGGCAGGTCGGTTTTCGTACCGACGCAGGGCCGTGGCAAGTCGCGTCAAGACCACCGCTTCGGCATCTCCCGTCAGATCCGACAGGAGAACCGGCCGGAGCACCAAGGTCGCCAAAGGAGCCGAAGGACGGGCGAGAATGGCGGCGGAGAGGTCGTTAGCCATGCGCCCCATTTCCGGCCCCGGTGCGAACCTCGGTCGAAAATGTCGGGGCGGCATCACGAACACGGCGTGGCCCGGGTGTCGAGGCAGCCATTGACCGGCAGCCTCCCGGACCCGTGCCAGAGTGACGCCGTCAGGCCCGAAGAGGTACTGCCGAATGCCGTCGCTGCCCCCACGAGTCCAGAGGTCCAACAACTCGAGGCCGGCCCTCTCCACCGATTCCAGCTGCGCCGATCGTGCGATTCGAAGCCGGCTGGCCTCCCGTTCGACCTCCTCGGACTCCAGTGACGGCGCTCCAGATACCTGCGCCAGGCCCAAGCGGAGACTCCGCAACTCGAGACCGCCCAGGTCACCGTCGACGGAAAGCTCGAGAGAGCCGACATCACCATCGATCCGACTCCTCAGGCCAGGACTGACTTCGGCGAGATGACGGGGCAGCAGGTTCCACAGGACCTCGACGGCCGTTCGGTCGGCATGGTCCACCGGTGGAAGTTGAACCTCCAGGCGCAAGATCGACGGTCCCCCACGCTGTCCCAGGCGTCGCTCCTGGCCGCCCTCGGCCAGGCCATGCCCTTCACGGGGGGGCAATTCAGCGGCGCTCTTCCCAACCAGAACCCTCCCGGCCCGATCGATGGCCTCGCGGCGACCCGAACCACCAACGATGATCAGGACCGATGGGGCCTCATCGAGGTCTCCCAGGGCAGCTTCGAGTCCGGCGGTGAAGGTCAGATCACTTCCAACGACACAGCGGCTTTCCCACTTCATGTTCTCGCCCAGGACGGGCCAGCATGCCGCCGACATTTCTGCCAGGGTCTGGGTCACCAGCACGGCCTCGGTCCCTCCCTCGAGAGACCGCACGGTCAGGGCCTGGCCGGCCACGGTCCCGGTAACCAAACCGAAGGAAAGAATCAGGATGGCAATGAGGGAGCGCCGGCCGAAGCAGGAACCTGGCGAGATATTCGGGCTAAATCCAGTGTCTTCAATCATGTCGGAGAGATGGTAGCATGAGACATGTTTTCACGGCCCAATCCAAATTCGCCCGTGGCGATCCTCGCCGGCTGGCTCGCCGCCCTGTGCGGGGGCATCATCACCCTCGGCCTCATCGCCGGAGGTCAAGGTCTGGGCGCGATCCTCGGAGGCTGCCGTTGGATCGGCGTGACCCTGCCCCTGCATCAGCAGACGTGGGCACTGGTCAACCAGCCCACACTGGCCTTTTCCACGCAGGGCCCCGCTGCTGGCTATTGGCTTGGCGGCATAGGAGCCTGCCTGCTC
>JAUWTC010000419.1 GCA_030609785.1 Holophagae bacterium | reverse complement strand
GGCTCCATCCAGACTCGGAATGTCCCGACGGTCTTCTGCTCCATGAAGACGGCCTTCCAATCGTTGTACCGAAGAGCGGTGAGATCACCGTCGTCGGAGAAGTAGAAGATCTCATGCCTCGGTGCGGACTCGGTTTCACCGGTCAGAAAAGGCAAGAAATTGTAGCCGTCAAGATGGACCTTGTAGTGGCGCCCGATGGCATCATGGCCTTTGAGCAACTTCTCTTTGACATCGGACTCTCCGGCAACCGCGAGCAGGGTCGGCAACCAGTCCATGTGGTGCATGATCTCGTTGGAGATCGAACCAGACTTGATGTGCCCGGGCCAGCGGACCATGGCAGGCACCCGCCAGCCGCCTTCCCAGTTGGTATTCTTCTCACCACGGAACGGCGTCGCGGCGGCGTCCGGCCAGGTGTTGTAGTGAGGACCGTTGTCGGTCGAGTAAAAGACAAGGGTGTTATCGGCAATGCCCAGGCGATCCAAAAGCTCGAGGAATTTGCCGATGTGCATGTCGTGCTCGACCATGCCGTCGGAGTACTCGTCCTGGCCTGAGATGCCGCGCAATTCTTCTTTGACGTGGGTCCGGAAGTGCATTCGGGTGCCGCTCCACCAGACGAAGAATGGCTTGCCGGCGGCGTTGGCTCGCTCGATGAAGTTGATCGCCCTATCCGACGTATCGTCATCGACCGTTTCCATCCTTTTCTTGGTCAAGGGACCGGTGTCCTCAATCCTGCCGTCGGCAAAGGAGTGAATCACACCGCGGGGACCGAACTCCTCGCGGAATTTGGGGTCTTTCGGATAGTCCTCGTTCTCCGGCTCTTCCTCGGCATTGAGGTGGTAAAGATTGCCGTAGAACTCGTCGAACCCGTGATTGGTCGGCAGCATGTCATCCCGGTCGCCGAGGTGGTTCTTGCCGAATTGGCCGGTCATATAACCGTGGTTCTTCAACAGGCCGGCGATGGTGGGATCTTCCACCCGCATTCCTTCCGCCGCTCCCGGCAGACCGACCTTTGACAGCCCGGTGCGAAAGACGCTCTGGCCCATAATGAAGGACGACCGCCCGGCCGTGCAGCTCTGTTCGCCGTAGTAGTCGGTGAAGATCATGCCCTCATCGGCAATGCGGTCGATATTGGGTGTTTGATAGCCCATCATGCCCATCGTGTAGGCGCTGATGTTGGACTGTCCGATATCATCGCCCCAGATCACCAGGATGTTGGGCTGCTCCTGGGCCCGGGCGATGCCGGCGCCTAGCAGCAGGCCGAGGGTCAGAGTCAAGATTGTTGTTCTGAAAATTGTACGTCTCATTGTGTCACTCCTTTTCGTCTCATCCAGTTAACTCGTATCACTCGCGCCCCCGCAGGGCGTTTTATGACGCCAAAAGCACTAATTGATTGATCCCGGCAGTATATCGCAATAATGAGTCGAAATATTCCCAACTCGGCGGGGGCGGATCCACAAATTGACTGACCGTCCCCTTGATTGGCCCCTGTCACGGTTTTCGTATACTCTTCGCCTCGAATCCCCACTGGCGGGCACCCCAAGGGAGCAGCAGATGACGGAAACAGCAGGTATGACACAGATGATCGGTCACGCCCTGTCGGTGTTCACGGGCTTCTTCGCCATCATGAACCCGATCGCCAACACACCGATCTTTCTCGGCCTGACCGCCGAAGATTCGCCCGAGATCAGGAAACGGGTTGCGGTGAAAGCACTTCTGCTGGCCTTTGCACTGATCGTTCTGTTCTGCCTGGTTGGGAAGCTAATCTTCGAACTGTTCGGTATCACCCTGCCGGCCTTCAGGATCACCGGCGGAGTCCTGGTGGCACTGATCGGCTACCAGATGCTCCAAGGAGCCAGTTCCAAGGAACACCAACCGAATCCCTCAGATAAGGAAGGCGCCGGCGATGCAGCATTAAGCATCGCCGTTTCCCCATTGGCCATCCCGATTCTCGCCGGTCCCGGAACCATCGCGACCGCAATGAACTTCGCTTCCACCGGCGGCATCAGAGAGATGATGGTCACGATCGGCGCATTTGCCGTTCTGTGCCTGATGACCTACGAATTCTTCGTCTCCGGTCAGCGCCTGGTTAAATTTCTGGGTTCGAACGGGCTGAGCGTCATCACACGCATCATGGGTTTGATCCTCGCGGTCATCGGCGTTCAGATGCTGATCGACGGGATAACCGGAGCGATCAAAATGGCTCAATGAGGACAGATGATCGGGGTATCGAACAGCCTTGGCTGAGTATATCCCCGACCCTATACTCTCGCGCGCGACATTAAAAAACCAACACCGGGAAGATCTCAACAAGTCCGAGTGTTCATTGAGAATGAGGAGAAAACAACCATGAAGAGAATCGCAATCATCTGTCTATTTGCAGCCGCATTGGCTTCCGTGCCGGCATTCGCCGAGGAGGCGCCGGAGGCCGAGGCCCCGGAGCCACTGTGGACCGGAAACGCAGCCCTGAGCTACGTCTCGACGACCGGCAACACCGACACCTCGAGCTTTGGGCTCGATTTCTCATTTGTCCGCAGGCCGACGCCGTGGGGCTTCGAGGCCTACGGTCTGTTCAACCGGGCCGAGGACACCGGCGACCTGACCGCCGAGCGGTACCTGGCCGGAGTGCGTGGCACGAGGGCGCTGAATGACCGTTGGAATCTCTTCGGGGGCTTGAGCGGAGAGAAGGACGAGTTCGCCGGATTCGACCTGCGAACAATGCTCGAGGCCGGCGCCACCTACAAGGCCGTCGACAACGGCAAGTTTTTCCTCAGCTTCGACGGCGGCCTGACCTATACCGACGAGGACCGGATCGAACCCGAGCCGGACACCAGCTTCATGGGTGGCCTTGCGGCAGTGCATTTTGCTTGGACATTCTCCGAAACTGCCAAACTGATCCAGGATCTGACCTACTACCCGAACTTCGACGATTCGGCCGACTGGCGGCTGGAATCCATCACGGCGCTCGAAGCCTCGTTGACCGATCT
>JAUWTC010000119.1 GCA_030609785.1 Holophagae bacterium | reverse complement strand
TGTTTAGTTGACTCCGGGACACCGATCGATCGAACCCATGGCGCCGATGGCATCGACGTTAAACAACCGTGCCTGACGGCCGTCGATGTCAAGGGGCCCCGAAACTACACAGTCGTGGGCCACGCCCAGGTCGGTCTCGCGAAGGGACACGATCTCCAGCACCTCATCGACGGCCAGACCCAATCGCTGCGCTGGAGCCGACCCTCCGATGTCGATGACGACCACCGTCATGCCGACGTGCCGAACGCTCGGCTCACCAACAGCCAGAGCCTCGAGCGAAAACACGGTCAAAGGCCCCCCTCCGAACCGGGCCAAGCCTGACAACCCCCGCACCGAGAATGGCGAAGGATGAATGGTCATGTGGTCGACCACACGGCGCACCCGACCCACGTCGAGAAAGAATAAATCGGAGGCACACCGAACAAGGAGCGCATTTTCAATTTGACTCCGGTGCCGAGAGCGTTCCGCCATCGTCCTAGGATACCGCTATTCAGAAAGCCGGGAAGCTGGGAGGCTAGGAAGCTGGGAAGCGCGGCGGCGCCGATACTTGAATGCCCAGGTACGGGGGAAGGAGTCCATGCTGACGTGAAAGAGAAGAAAATCCCGGCGAAGCCGCAACCACTGGGGTCCCACTCCGCCGGGAATTAGGATCAATGTCAGGACGTCAGTTCAAACCTTGTCGACAACAGCCTTGACCATGGACTCGATTGTTCCCGGCTCGACCTCTTCCAGTTCGTACTTGACGTTGGCGATCGGCTTGTTGACCGTGATGATGCGCTTGAGCTCGATCGGTGTACCCTCAACGACCACATCAGCAGGGGTGTTGTTGATGGTCTCTTCCAACTCCCGGACCTGTGTCTCACCGTATCCCATCGCGGGAAGAATCGCTCCTGCGTTGGGGTATTTTTCGAAGGTCGCCTTGATCGTTCCCACTGCGTATGGCTTGGCGTCAACGATCTCAGCGGCGCCCGCATCCTTAGCGGCAAACCATCCGGCCCCGTAGGTCATGCCGCCGTGGGTCAAGGTAGGACCGTCTTCCACTACCAGTGCCCTCTTGCCCTTCACCAGCTCGGGTTGGTCAACTGTGATCACGGACCGGCACTTGATGAGGGTGGCATCGGGATTCGCTCTTCGGCAGTTGTCCAGGACTTCTTCGACCTTGACCGGATCCGCCGTATCCACCTTGTTGACGATCAGGAGATCTGCGATGCGGAGATTGGTCTCACCGGGGAAGTAGCTCAGTTCATGACCCGGCCGGTGGGGATCCACCAACGTCATGTAGAGGTCGGCCTTGTAAAAGGAGGTGTCGTTGTTGCCTCCGTCCCACAGAATGACATCGGCCTCTTTCTCGGCCTCGCGAAGGATCATCTCGTAGTCGACGCCCGCATAGACGACGAATCCGTTGTCGATATGGGGCTCGTACTCCTCCCGCTCCTCGATAGTGCACTGATGGCGGTCGAGGTCTTCATAGGTCTCGAATCTCTGGCAGGCCTGTTTCGCCAGGTCACCGTAAGGCATCGGGTGTCGAATCGCCACGACCCTTTTGCCCAACGCCTTGAGGATTCGGGAGACGTATCGGGTCGTCTGGGATTTGCCAACACCGGTTCTGACTGCGCAGATGGCGATCACCGGCTTCGTCGACTCGATCATCGTCCTTGCCGCAGAGCACACGCCGAAACTCGGCCCCCAGCCGATGACCTCGCTGCCCTTGTTCATCACGAAGCTGTGGGGAACATCGGAGTACGAGAACCACACCTCGTCAACCTGATGCTCCTTGATCAGCGATTTCAGTTCATCCTCCGCATGGATCGGAATGCCTTCGGGGTAGAGCGATCCGGCCAATTCCGCCGGGTACTTTCGTCCGTGGATGTCGGGGATCTGCGTGGCCGTAAAGGCAACCACCTCATAGTCTTCGTTATCTCGGTACAGACAGTTGAAATTGTGGAAGTCACGCCCAGCTGCACCCATGATCAGGACTTTTCTGCGAGCCATCGTCTCCTCCTGATTACCGCAGTTCACCCCTGCGGCGCCACCGCCGGGTAAAGCTGAACCGGCGGAACACCGAAGATGGTAGCAGACTCCGCCGGAGCCATTCCGGCGGAGGTGGAAGCCGATGGGCTATCAGCCTAGCCGTTTGCAAAACTACCCAGGATGGTGGACTGGAACTTATGAACCCATGGTCTTTTTTGAACAGCCAAGACACCCGAAAGAAAACTGAACAGATGAAAACGCAGAGGCGCTGAGACGCAGAGCGTTCGACGTTTCGTTCCGGTTTACGCTGCGTCTGTCATTCCCGATTTGGTTGCGGCCGCGGGCCGCCCTGGAGTCTTTGCGTCTTTGGGGTTCATTATTCCCCTACTCCCACTCAATAGTACCGGGTGGCTTGGAGGTGATGTCGTAGACCACTCGATTGATGCCACGGACCTCGTTGACGACCCGCCGTGCGATGCGATCCAGCACCTCCGGCGGGAAGCGGAACCAGTCGGCGGTCATGAAGTCGGTTGTAGTGACCGCACGTACAGCAAGGACCTGCTCGTAGGTTCGGGCATCTCCCATTACCCCGACGGATCGAACCGGCAGCAATACGCACAAGGCCTGGGCGATTGCCTCGTAGAGACCTGCCTGGCGGATCTCATCCAGGACGATATGATCGGCTTCCTGCAGAATGGCGACCTGCTCCAGTGTGATCTCGCCCAGGATCCTCACGGCAAGGCCGGGCCCCGGAAAAGGATGTCGCCAGACAAAGTCGTGCGGAAGTCCCAAGGCCTCTCCGACACGGCGGACTTCGTCCTTGAAAAGATCCCTCAACGGCTCAACCAGTTTCAACCCCAGACGTTCCGGGAGGCCCCCGACATTGTGGTGGGTTTTGATGACTGCCGCCGTCCCCCGCACGCCGGAACTTTCGATAACGTCCGGGTAGAGTGTGCCCTGGGCAAGGTATGAGGCATCGGAAAATCGCTTGGCTTCGGACTGGAACACCTCGACGAATTCGTGCCCGATGATCTTGCGTTTGCGTTCGGGATCCGAAACGCCCTTCAAGGCCGAGAAAAACCTCTCTGAGGCATCAACGACGTCCAACGCCATCCCAAAACGTTCGAAGCTCGTCTCCACCGCCTGACGCTCACCCTTCCGAAGAAGTCCGGTATCGACAAAGATCGGGACGAGTCGATCCCCGATCGCCTCGCGCAACAAGACGGCCGTCACAGACGAGTCCACGCCCCCGGACACACCACAGATTACCCTTCCGTCGGGTACGCTCCGCCGCAGCCCTTCTACCAACTCCGTGCGGATGGCCTCCGGGTTCCAATCCCTGGTGGCCCCCGTCAAATCAA
Organism: Holophagae bacterium; assembly: GCA_030609785.1. Classification (GTDB taxonomy): domain Bacteria; phylum Acidobacteriota; class Thermoanaerobaculia; order Thermoanaerobaculales; family Sulfomarinibacteraceae; genus DAOWGJ01. The sequence goes on along the minus strand of JAUWTC010000119.1, from coordinate 4,081 downwards.
GGAAATGCTGGAGCATGGCCTCGCCATTGGGGGTGTGTTTGACCTCTGGATGAAATTGTAGACCGACGAAGCGGCGCGCCGGATCGGCCATAGCCGCAATCGACGTCCCCTCCGTGCGGGCAAGCACTTCGAACCCTGTCGGCGCTCGACCGACATGGTCCCCGTGGCTCATCCATACACTCTGCCGGTTCGGAGTGCCTTTCAAAACGCTTCGGTCGGCAACGATTTCCAACTCCGCCAAACCGTACTCCCGGCTGTCGGATGGCGCCACTTTCCCACCAAGGTACCGTGCCATCAACTGCATGCCGTAGCAGATGCCCAACACCGGTACCGCGAGGTCAAAGACCTCAGGGTCGACCTGGAGCGCGCCCTCTTCGAAGACGGACGATGGTCCGCCGGAGAGTACGACGCCGATGGCCCCGCTGCGACGAATTTCCCCGGCAGGGATGTCACCACGCTCGATCACAGTTTTAACGCCCAACTCCCGCAACCTGCGTGCAATCAATTGGGTGTATTGGGACCCAAAATCCAGGATAGAAATCAACTGATGGTCCATGAGCCCTCCGGCGGCATTTCCTCGCTTCGCCGTGAGGATACCATTGGGTCGTGCCCCATTGGGGCCAGGTTTTTAGAATTGACGGGTCAATTCGTTCAGGCTAGGATGAGCTTGTGAAAATACCCACATGCCGAATCGGTCGTCTCTGATCATTTCACGGTTCGGTATGTCAGTGAGGTCCTCATGGCGTCCTACAAACGACACATCGATCCTTCCTCCATCTCCGACCTAACCATTGGCAGGTTGTCGGTCTACCTACGGTGCGTCGATCGACTGATCGAGGTTGGAATCGAGACGGTCTCCAGCCAGGAAATGGCAAAAAGATTCAACCTCAATTCAGCCCAGATTCGCAAGGACCTCGCCTATTTCGGCGAATTTGGGGTCCGCGGAGTCGGCTATTCGGTTCGCGACCTCCGTCAGTACATCGTGGAAATTCTCGGACTGGACCGGGAGCGGCGAATCCTGATTGTCGGAGCGGGCAATCTGGGAACAGCACTGTGTCACTACTCCGGTTTTTCTGGAGACAGCTTTCTTGTCGTAGGGGTACTGGACTGCGACCCCTCCCGAATCAACACGCCGACGCCTGCCGGATTGTTGGTTGAAGATTCGGCGCGTCTTGCGGACATTGTCGATCAGCGAAGGGTGGAAATCGGCGTAATCACCACCCCAGCAAGCGCCGCACAAAGAATCTGTCAAGAAATGGCGGACGCGGGGATCCCCAGCATTTTGAATTTTGCACCTATCAGAGTCAAGGCCCCTGAAGGCGTCAGAGTGACGTCGGTCGACCTCAAGGTTTACCTCGAGGAACTGTCTTTTCACCTAACTCACGGGCGGTAACTCGGCAAAGCCAGGCTTCAGGTCTCAGGCTTCGGGGTGCAGGAAACAGGACCCAAAAGGCTCCCTTCTGATGATTCCTGCAAAGCGAAGGTAACCCAATGACACCCCTTTACCGGCGGCTTAGCCGTTTTCGGAATTGTCACGGTACTCACCAATTCCGCGATACAATTCCCCCGCATGGAGACTCCGCAGCGCATCGGCAAGTATGAAGTGATCTCCCAAATCGCCCTTGGTGGATTTGGAGTTATCTTCAAGGCGTGGGACCCATTCATCAAGCGGCCTGTAGCCATCAAGATGTGTGCATCGCATGATGAGGAGGTTCGTCAGCGATTTCATCAGGAGGCCGAATTCGTCGGCAATCTTGTCCATCGCAACATCACGATGGTCTTCGATTTCGGTATTCAGGACGGTGTGCCCTACCTTGTTCAGGAGTTCCTGACGGGTTTTGATCTTGATCATTTGCTGAGTTCCGGCGTTCTCGGCGACCTCAACGCCGTATCCTCCGTCCTGCTCCAGGTTGCCGAGGGCCTGCGTTTTGCCCACCAGCGAGGCATTATTCACCGGGACATCAAACCCTCGAACATCCGCATTCTCGAAGACGGCACCGTCAAGATCATGGATTTCGGGATTGCCAAGAGCCTCGAAGGCGGATCAAAGCTGACCCAGACCGGCATCGCCCTGGGCACCGCGGGCTACTTGGCCCCCGAACAGATTCAGGGGGGAAACGTCGACCAAAGGACTGACATCTTCTCGTTGGGGGTTGTCGGATACGAGTTGATCACCGGATCCCGGCCGTTCAAGGGCTCGTCTTTGAGCAATGTGCTCTATCGAATTCTGAACGACGAGCCGGAAAAACCCAGGGTCTTCACTCCAGCGTGTCCGGAGGACCTCGAGACCGTGATTACCAAATGTCTCGAGAAGGACCCCAATCAACGATTCCAGACCGTCGACCAGTTGATTGATGGTCTGCGTCAGGTGCCGATAGGAGATGATTCGGGGGCTGACATCAAGGATTTGACGACCGGGTTTCTCAGGTCGGCGATAGACCGGCTTCCCGCAACTCAGGATGATTCCAGTGAGCCGGACACCACCCCAATTCAGGGCACGAAAATCCTCACCCAACCCCCGCATGGAGGTGGTCCTCAACTCCACCACGAGCCTGAGTTTCAACAACCGGAAAGCCGTCGGGGCAATCCGGTCCTGGTTGTTTTCCTGGTATTGGTTGGGCTCTTCAGCGCAGCCGGCGCCCTGGTGTACTTTTCTCCCGAAGCCCAGAAGGTAATCTTTGGTCCGCAGGGTGCACCGTGGATCGCCACGCCAACCCCTTTGCCCACGGCGACACCCACTCCCTCTCCCACCCCGATGCCGACCGCAACCCCATCAACCGTCGAGACACCGACGGCTATCCCCTCCCCCGGGCCGCCACCCACCCCAACTCAAGGGCCTGTTGAGGTCCGGCTCGTGGTCGATCCTCCCTCCCCCGTTTCGGTTGACGGTCAGTGGCTCGGCGGTACAAGGAAATCCAGGCAGATCCACACTCTCAGCCTGATGCCGGGAGAACACTCCTTCACGGTGCATGTCGAAGATTTCGAACCCCAAAAATTCTGGAGAAAGGTCGGAGCCACCAACGGGCAGACTGTGGCCTTGACCATTGATCTCGGTTTCTTAACCGTGAACCCCCTGCCTGGGTATGCCCCGCCAGGTGGCGAGGTCTACCTCGACGGCGCTCACATCGGGAAGATCCCCCTGATCCGGAAGAAAGTCACCGCCGGCGAACATACTCTGATCATCAGGTGGTCTGGCCACGAGCCCTTCAAAAGGGTCATTCAGGTTCCCAGTTTGCCGGTGCCAGGCTTGAACATTGGTGATGCCGCCCCCCCCCAATAGCAGTACGGAAGGTCTTCAGGAATCCGATCGCATGTGAGGAACGCTGACGATTGACGGCTCGTTCACTCTGTCGACACGATGATAGGAATTGTCGTACCGTCGTTGGTACGTGAGTCAATCACCGAGGCCGACACCAAAAGACCGCTGCCCTCAAGGACCTCGACAACCGCAAAGCCCCAGCCGAGATTGGGGCTGCCGGCTCGATTCTTGAAAGGCTCAAGATCTTGCAGCAACTCTCTGGCTTCGACAACAAGGCTGTACTGATGCAGTTCGTTTCCGGCGGAGTCAAAAAGGGTCAGCTGCACGGTTGCGTCCGAGGTTCCGGTGTTCGTGACTGTCAGATTGGTCCGGAACTGGCCTTCGAGCTGGCGCAACTGGAGCAACCGTCCCCACTGCTCGGCGGCAAGCCCTTCACCGTTATTCCATCCGTGCACGTACTGGCCGAAGGTACCGCTCGGAGCCTCGTTGTATATTCGGGCCGACACCTGCAGCGGCCGGCTCGAGCCGATGCCGAGGCATCCCTTGCCGGTAGCACCGATCAGCCCGACGACGTCCTCGAAGACGCCCTCCGTGCCGTTCCGGACGGTAATCTCAAGCACCTGCGCGCCATCCTGTGGGAATAGCCAAAGCTCGACCATCGCATCCTCCTCGCCCGGAGGCAGCAGCACTACGTCCGAGCGCCACACGCTGCCTGCAGCGCCGGCCAGGCGGGCGACATTGTCAAGCCAGTAGATAAAGGCAGGGCCGGCTGCGTCCAGGATTGAGAAGCTCTCGGAAAAGCCCTGAGACTCGTCATCTGCG
>JAUWTC010000411.1 GCA_030609785.1 Holophagae bacterium | reverse complement strand
AAGCGGGCGCCACCGGCATCGCCCACCTCTTCGAGCACATGATGTTCAAGGGCTCGAAGACCATCGGCACCACCGATTCGGCCAAGGAGTTGGAAATCATGGATCGCCTCGACGCCCTGCGCGCCGAAATGGAGGTGGAATACTCCAAGCTGCGCGATGCCAAAAGGCGCGGCGATGTCGAGGGGTCAATCTATCTCCCCGAAAATCGGACACCGGCGCTCGAGGAGCTTTCGAAGAAAATGAAGGCTCTTCAGGACGAGCAGCATGAGTTCATCGTCAAGGACGAGTTCGACCAGATCTACACCGAGATGGGCGCCTCCGGCATGAACGCCTTCACCAACCAGGACATGACGACCTACTTCACAACCGTTCCGGCCAACAAGCTGGAACTGTGGTTCTGGATGGAGTCGGAGCGACTGATGAACCCGGTCTTCCGGGAGTTCTATTCCGAACGCGATGTCGTTCGCGAAGAGCGTCGTATGCGGGTGGAGTCCGATCCGACCTCCAAGTTCGAAGAACAGTACGACTCGATGTTCTGGAACGCGTCACCCTACCACCACCCGGTGATCGGCTGGCCCTCCGATGTCGAGAGCATCAGCCGCGCTCAGGCCAATCAGTTCTTCGCCACGTACTACGCACCGAACAATCTGACTGTGGCGATCGTCGGCGATTTCGATTCGGAAGAGGTCTTGGCCCTGGCGAAACAGTACTTCGGTCGCATCCCGTGCGGGGAGACGCCGCCGCCGGAAGTGATCACCGAAGAGCTCCCACAGCTCCAGGAACGCCGAATGGTCGCCGAGGCCGACGCCAACCCATCGGTCCAGATCCGTTGGCGAACCGTTCCCTTCGTCAACTCGGACCAGCACGCCCTGGACATCATGGCCTCGATCCTGGCCGGCAGGACGGGACGCTTCTACAAGACCATCGTCGAGGAACACGGAATGGCAACGGGTGAACCCTACGCCTACGGTCGTTCGATGCGCTTCGACGGAATGTTTGAGGTCGGCGCCGAGCTGGCCGAAGGTGTACCGCATCAAGCTGTTGAAGAGGCTCTGCTCGGAGCGATTGCCAAGCTGAAGAACGAGCTCATCCCCGCCGAAGAACTGCAAAAGGTCAAAAACCAGAGCCTGGCCAACTCCTACCGAAGGCTTCAATCCAATTTCTACTTGATGCTGCAACTCCTGATCTACGACGCGATGGGCGACTGGCACTACCTCAACGACTCGTCAGCAGCCGTCCAGGCCGTCACCGCAGAGGATGTCATGCGGGTCGCCAAGAAGTACTTCACGTCTGAGGGACGCAACACCCTGTGGTACGTCCGCAAGGACGGCACCAAAGAGGATCCGGCCCTGGCGGGCCTTGAGGGCCAGGCCAAGGCCATGGCAAAGTCGATGATCGCCCAGATCTCGACCGAAGAAGACGTTGCGCGCCTCGAACAGGCGTTGGCCCAGATGCAGGGCAGCGTTGGTCAGGCGCCAGATGATTTCAAGCCGGCGCTGGAGCTGGTCATTGCAAAAATCCAGGAACGGCTCTCAGCACTTGAAGCCGGGAAGGGTGAATGAAGATGCGCAAAATCCTGATTGCTGCCTGTGTCCTTTGCGCCATGTGCGCAGTTTTTGCCGTGGCCGGTGACATCGTCGACCGGCCCGAGGAACTGAAATTCGAAGACCTGACCTTCGAGGTCCCCTCGGCCGATGACCTGCGATTCGAGCTGTCCAACGGCATGCCGGTCTACCTCTCAGAAGACCACCAGCTGCCGCTGGTCAATATCGCAGTCAACTTCAGAGGCGGACGCTACCTCGTACCGGCCGACAAGGCCGGCCTCGCCGAGATGGTGTCCGAAGGATGGCGATCCGGCGGTGCCGGCGACCTCAGCGCCCAGGAACTGGACGAGAAACTTGACTTCCTCGCCGCCAACGTCTCCGCCCGTATCAGCGATGTCCGCGGTTCGGCCTCGCTCAACGTCATGTCAAAGGATCTCAACGAGGCCATGGGCCTGTTCATGGACCTTTTGATCCGGCCCGCATTCCAGGACGATCGCTTCGCCAAGGCCAAGGACGATTTGCTGCAAGCGATGAAGAGGCGCAACGACGACACCAGAGGCATCGAAAACCGCGAGTGGGACCGGCTGATCTACGGCGACGACTACTGGATGAACCAACTGGCCACCAAGGCGACACTGGACACGGTGACTCGTGACGACGCCAGGCAATTCATCTCTCGGCTGATCCGGTCCGACAATATGGTCCTGGCAGTCTCTGGAGACATCAGCCGAGATGATGCCAAGGCCCTGCTCGATGCGACCATCGGCACCCTGCCCAAACTCGACGCCGCCCTGCCGGCAATCCCTCAGCCCACCCAGGTTCCGGAGCCCGGCGTCTATGTCGTCAACAAGCCCGACGTCAACCAGGGCCGAGTCCGTATGGGTCACCTGGGCTATCGCCTCGGAACCCCCAACCAGTTCCCGCTGACGATCGGCAACGATATTCTCGGCGGCGGCGGGTTCACCGCTCGCATGATGAAGAGGATTCGCTCCGACGAGGGTCTGGCCTACGGCGCCTATTCGGTGATGTCGTTCCCGGTCACCATGCCCGGGACTTTCGGCCCCCTCTACCAGTCGAAGTCATCGACTTGCGCCTTTGCCGCCGAGATCGCCATGGAGCTGATCGACCAGATGCAGACGGAACCGGTCACCGACGAGGAGCTGATGACCTCGAAGAACTCCATGGTCGAGACCTTCCCGCGGCGTTTCGAATCAGCGGCACGAGTCGTCCGCATCTTCGCCCAGGATGAGATCCTCGGCAGGTCGCACGACTACTGGACCAACTACCGCGACACAGTCCGCAAGGTCACCGCCGAAGACATCCAGAAGGCCTTCGCGGAGGACGTTCGACCCGACGACATGATCATGCTGGTTGTCGGCAACATTGAGGAAATCATGGCCGGACACCCGGATCACGACGCCCGGTTGACCGACTTCGGTCCGATCCATGAGGTGCCTCTGCGGGATCCCTTGACCCTGGAGCCGCTGACCGAATAGCCGAGCTTCGACCGATAAACACAACGCCCGGGCCTCGTGCCCGGGCGTGTTTGTCTGGGGGCGTT
>JAUWTC010000368.1 GCA_030609785.1 Holophagae bacterium | reverse complement strand
GTCCTGATCTTTGACGCCGTTGAGCCTGTGGAACGAAGCTCCACCGAGCAAGGGCAGGGCTTCCATTCCGATGTTGGCGACAATTGCTACAACGGCCAGGATGACGATGACACCGCCGCCGCGGATCAACGCGGCGGCGATGCGGTCCTTGATCTTCTCGTTGAGAGTAGGGCCCACCGGGAACCTACTGAGTCAGCTTGGCCAGTTGGGTGGCAGCCGTTTCGGCATCGAGGGGGTCAAACCCGGCCTTGATGATGATTGTTTGGCCTTCGGCGGACAGCATGAACCGCAGATACTCGGCGGTCAGGGTGTCCATCTTCCGGCCGGGCTTCTTGTTGATATAGACGAACAGGAATCGAGCCAGAGGATAGGATCCGTCGGCCGCGGTCTCGGACGAGGCCGGAACGGCGGGTTGCCCGGCAGCTCGGGCCAGCGGCAGGGCGCGAACGCCCGAGGTCGCATATCCGATGCCGGAGTAACCGATGCCGTAGGCGTCGTTCTCAATGCCTTGAACCACCGACGCCGAACCCGGTTGTTCTTTCACCGAGTCCTTGTAATCACCCTTGCACAGTGCGTGCTTCTTGAAGTAGCCATAGGTGCCGGAGGCGGCGTTACGGCCATACAGGGAAATCGGAGCGCCGGCATGGTTGCCGCCAAGTCCAAGCCCACCCCAGGTGCTGACGTCGGCTGGAGCGCCGCAGCGCCGGGTCTTTGAAAACACGGCATCCACCTGCTCGAGCGTCAGACTCTCGATCGGGTTGTCCTTGTTGACGAAGACCGCCAATGTATCCAGGGCGACGTCGAAGCGGGTCGGTTCGTAGCCGAAACGGTCCTCGAAGGCATCGGTCTCGGTCGGCTTCATTTTTCGGGACATGTCACCGAGTTGCACCGTGCCTTCGATCAGGGCCGGCGGGGCGGTGGACGAACCTTTGCCCTCGACCTGAATCTTGACCTGCGGGTAGATCTTGCGGAAGGCCTCGGCCATCAGGGTCTGGAGTTCCAGCATGGTGTCGGAGCCGGCGGCGTTGAGCGTGCCGCGTACGCCTGTCGTCTTTTCGTAGTGGGGCAGGTTGGGGTTGATCGACGGCCCGCCGGCAAGAGCCGGGAGTGCTGCCAGCGTCAGGATCACGGTTGTGATGATTGCTTTCATGGGATCTCCTTTGGGTTCAATGAATCGGAGTGGGTTGGGGACAGGCTTCAGGCAGCAAATAGAATCTTCATCCTTTCCTAAAACTTAACGATGTAATCCAATTGCCAGCGGTTGATGGTTTCGTCCTCTATGTAGACAGGCTTGGTGTTGTACCAGGTGAAATTGAAGTAGGACTTGGCGATGAAGCCCAGGCGAAGGTCGAAACGGTGGGCTTCGGCGTCCGAACCGCGGGCGGTGTCTGATTGGGTGAAGACGTAGAACAGCGCGTCGGGCTCCGAGTAGTAGTAGGAATAGCGCAGGGCCACCTGACCCCGTTTCTTGTAGTCACCGACCTGGATCCGTCCGAAATAGCCGGTGTCGTTGTCTGCGCCCAGGCCCTCGGCCCCGAGGTTCTTGTAGTAGAACAGGGTGAACTTGATGGGCCATCGTTTACTGGTGGAGTTCTTGTATTCGGCGAACAGGTTGAGGATGTCGAAATCGCTGATCAGCTGTCCGTCCGCATCGACGAAGTTCGTGATCTTGTTGCCCTTGAGGTCGCCGCTCGCCGTCAGGTCGGCAATGTGCTGGGGATTTTTCCAGGTGTCAAAGCCGGCGCCGACCTTGAGTGCGTTGTCTCCCCCCAATCGGAAGGCGGATCGGAGTTGGCCGCCGTAGAGATTGGAATCCGAGCCGCTCTTTTGTTCTTCGAGAAGAAAGCCGTAGGCCACCAGGTCCAGGCTCTTGAAGGCGCCGTCGCCGGAGGCGAGACCGAAATTGGTCATCAAACCCTCGACGGTGACGTCGTCATCCCACTGGAAGTCCGAAACCGTCCACCACTTTTTGGCGTCGAATTTGCCTGCGATCAGGCCGAAACGCTTGTTGGGACGGATCTGGAGATAGCCCTCGGCCAGATTAAACTCCTTGAACTGGAAGCCGCCGTCGAAGCTGGTGTTGTTGGAGACCGGATCCGAAGGGTCGCCGTTTCTCATTTCCAGGCCGACCGTCATCCAATCGGTGACCGTCGCTTCGAAGCCTGCTCGAAGGCGGATGCGGAATCGGTCGCGGCGGTCGTCGTCATAACTGCCGTCTTGGGAGAATCCTTCATAACGAAGCCGGATATCGCCTTTGGCGTCAAAACGATCAAACCAGGCGGGAGAGCTCTTCGCAGCCGCCGGGGAAGGCGGTTCGACGACCGATGGCGCCGGCGCTTCGGTCGTCTCGAGAGCCGCGGACTCCGCCTGCAGGGAAACGGCTTCTTCCTGCGTGATCACCCCCTTGGAGACCAAGAGACGCAGCAACGGGTCGAGTTCTTCGGCGACGCCAGGGCTGGCGATGCAGAAAATCGCTCCCACCGTGAGGATGAAGACGAGGTTAAGAAACACACGGATGGTTTTCACGCTGCTCTCCATGGGCTCTTGTTTTTTATGGCGGACAGATTGAGCCCGTCTGAAGCCCGTGTGAAGTTCATATTGAGGATGTAAAAACTGCGTGAAGATCATGTAAAGATGTTGATGGTCGTCGAAGCATTTGGCGGTCAGCTGGGGTTCGGTTATTGTGACCTTGTCCCGTGAATCACGGAGAGTGGGGGTCCATGGAAAAGTCTTTTTGGGGGTTCCTGGCCCAATCCAGACGCTGGAGGACGGCCCTTCTGGTCGCAGCCCTCATTGGTCTGCTCTACGCCTTTCTCGTCAGCATCGGACTCCTGGGCGCCAGCTTCAAACTCTTTGGAGAAGGCTTTGCCGAGCGGCTGATCGAGACCTCGAGCAACCCCATCGTCGCGCTGTTCGGCGGGATCCTGGCGACGACGCTGCTCCAATCTTCGTCTACGACGACCTCGATTGTCGTCGGCCTGGTGGCGGCGGGATCGCTGCCGTTCGAGAGCGCCGTCTACGTCATCATGGGCGCCAACATCGGCACCTCGGTGACCAATACACTGGTCAGCATGGGTCATATAACCCGTGGCGAGGAATTCAAGCGGGCCTTCGCCGCATCGACCGTCCATGACTTTTTCAACGTCATGGCGGTGGCAATATTGATGCCCTTGCAGTACTTCATCCACATCGAAGGCCAAGGCCTCCTGGGTTGGCTGGCATTGAAGATGAGCGAGGCCTTCGCCCAAGTAGGTGGCCTGCATTTCGCCAGCCCGATCAAGATCATCACCAAACCGGTGATCCACTTCCTGGTCGAGACTTTCAACCAGAAACCCTGGCCCCTGGTGATTCTCTCGCTGATCATGATGTTCCTGGCCTTGCGATACCTGGTCGTGGTACTCAGGATCGTTGTCATGGCTCGGATCGAGGCCTTTTTCGACACCGTGATCTTCAAGAATGCCGGGCGAGCGATGCTCCTCGGGACCATGCTGACGGTTCTGGTGCAATCCTCAAGCATCACGACCTCGCTGGTCATACCCCTGGCCGGGGCCGGCATTCTGACGCTGACCCAGATCTTTCCCTACACCTTGGGCGCCAATATCGGCACGACGATCACCGCCATCCTGGCGGCCCTGTCGCTCGGGGTTGAGGTGGCGGTCGCCGTGGCCTTTGCCCATTTGTTGTTCAACATCCTCGGCATCTGTTTGGTGTGGCC
>JAUWTC010000087.1 GCA_030609785.1 Holophagae bacterium | reverse complement strand
TTCTCTTTCACGTCAGCATGGACTCCTTCCCCCGTACCTGGGCATTCAAGTATCGGCGCCGCCGCGCCTCCCAGCTTCCCAGTGTCCAAGCCTTCGACCCTTCTCCCAAGATAGCTGTATCCTTGGTGGATGGAGCCGCGATCGAACCACCGGAGTCAAATTGAAAATGTGCTCCTCGTTCGGTGTGCCTCCGATTTCTTCCTACTCGACGTGGGGCGGGTGCGCCGTGTGGTCGACCACATGACCATTCATCCGTCGCCATTCTCGGTGCTGGGGTTGTCGGGCTTGGCCCGGTTCGGTGGGGGGCCTTTGACCGTGTTTTCGCTTGAGGCTCTGGCTGTTGGTGAGCCTAACGTTCGGCAGGTCGGCATGACGGTGGTCGTCATCGACATCGGAGGGTCGGCTCCAGCCCAGCGATTGGGTCTGGCCGTTGATGAGGTGCTGGAGATCGTGTCCCTTCGCGAGACCGACCCGGGCGTGGCCCACGACAGTGTAGTTTCGAGGCCCCTTGACATCGACGGCCGTCAGGCACGGTTGTTTAACGTCGATGCCCTCGGCGCCATGGGTTCGATCGATCGGTGTCCCGGAGTCAACCAAACAAAGGAGTGTATTTGATGGACAGGAAACGCTACCGTACCTGGTTTGGACCGGTCATCCTGGTGATGGCAATGTTGCCCGCCGGGGCACTGCTCGAACTGGCCTTTGGTACCGGACAGTGGACCTGGCTGGTTCGTGGCTACATGGTTTTTGCCCTTCTCCTGTTGGTGGTGTATGTGGTGGTCGTGTTCCTGCCGGGTCAGCGGGTGCGGCAGGAGCTCGCAACCTTGCAACGGGACTGTGAAGTACATCAGGCTGGTCTCATCCACGTTCTGGACAATTTTCGGCACGGGGATTTGGTCGCGGCGTCCATACCCGGCCTCGACCTCCCCCTTGAAATCCATGAGTCGGTCGAGGCGGCGGTCAGCTCGCTCAGTGGGCTGGTACAACAGATTCAGTCGGTTTCGGTCGATGTTGCTGGTACGGCCAATTCCGTCCGTGACACAGCGGCTCAATTAGCTTCAGGTTCTTCCGAACAGGCCGCATCGGTCATCGAAATCACGGCAACGATGGAGGAATTGGCCAGAACGGCCGCTCAGATCGCCGATAATGCCTCATCTCAGGCAGAAATGGCCTCGCAATCGGAGGCCGCCGGGAGGGGTGGGGCAGAGGCGATCGAGGGGGCGGTTGGCGGCATCGAGAGCGTCAGGGAGCGCATGGGCATTATTGCGTCGAGGGCCGAGACCCTCGGCTCCCGGTCCCGGGAGATCTACCAAGTCCTCGACTTGATCACCGACATCGCCCAGGAAACCCACATCCTGTCATTGAACGCCGCTATCGAAGCCTCAACCGCGGGCGAGCACGGCGAACGGTTCTCCGTTGTGGCCCGCGAGGTCAGACGCCTTGCCGAACGGTCGCGCGAGTCGGTCGAAAGCGTGCGCACCCTTCTCCACGAGTTCACCGTTGCCATCAACGCAGTCGTGATTTCGACGGAGGAAGGCAGCAAGAAAACCGACGTTGTAGCTGACCAAGCCCATGCAACCGCTGCGGCCATCGAGCAACTTTCGGCCGCACTCGGCAACACTGCGCAGGCCGCTCAGGAGATCTCCCTGGCGACGCAAGAACAACAAACGGCATCCCAGGAGGTCCTCCAGACGATCAAGGAGGAGAGCGACGTCATTACGCAGATCGCAGAAGGTCTTGAAGAATTCACAGGCGCGGCGATCCGGCTGAATCAATTGGCGTTGTCAATTCAGCTGCTCTCTCAGTCTTTCAGGCTGGACAGCTCGCATTCCCTGAAACACCTGATTTACCAGGTTGCTCAATCCCTCGAACCGGTATTCGGGAATTTGGAGGCCACGGATCGCATCCTGCACGGTGTCTTCACCGACCTGCCGTATCTCGAAATGGCCTATCTGGTGGATTTGGATGCTCACATGGTGGCTTTTGCGGTCAATCGTGACCTGGTTGGAGAACAGGCCGAACAGGGTGTAGCGGCGGTTGGCCAATCCTATCCCGATCGTCCGTGGTTCCAGACGGCAGGCCGGGAACATCAGACATCCGTCACACCTGTTTACCAGAGTTTGTTGACCGGTGAGCAGTGCTTCACGGTGGTTGTGCCGGTCAAACGTCGAGATGGAACGCAAGAAGCGACCTTGGGCGTCGACGTGAACGTCGGCAACTGGACCAGGATCTGAATCGTGGCTCGTGGTTCCAGTAGGAAGCTGGTGAGATATGCAGGCTGACGATCTGCTCCCACTGTTCCTGGCGGAAGCGGTTGACCGGCTGGATCATCTGGATGAGATCCTGGGCTCAGTAGCGCCCGCCCAGGACAGTGAAGAGTGGAGGAGTGCCCGCCGGGAGTTGCACACTCTCAAGGGCGCCAGTCGGATGATGGGGCTGATTGAAATCGCGGAAGCCTGCCATCAGGCCGAAGACGCATTTGATGTGGCCGGGGATCAGGGTTTTGAAGATCTACTGAACCTGGTTCAGCGGGTCCGCACCATGGTCGGTTCTATTCGAGGAGACGACGTCGCCGCACAGGATGGCGGCCAGTCCATCACGGCGCCGGACGTAACGACGACTGAACCGATGGCGGGTACTCGCGTCCCTCGGGAAGTCCTGGATCGGGCCTCCGACCAGGCCGTACGTCTCAGCTTCCTTGGCAGGGGCGTCGGTGTGATGGTCGAAGACTTGTACGGCATCGCTCGTACCGCTGAGTCAGGCGTCAGTGACGACCATCCCGAACAGGTTCTGGCAACCCTTGCACTCCGTCTCCGTCGCTTGGCTTTGAGAACCGACCGAGAACGGACCCGATTTGACCGCCTGATAGAACGGCAGTTGCGGAGCCTGCTATCGATTCAAGTCCAGCCGGTGCGGCCGCTGTTGTCCAGTCTCGGCCGCCACGCGGAGGAACTGGGGTCGTCTCTTGGGAAAACGGTTAACGTTCAGGTGGAAGCAACTCGGTGTCGCCTGGATCGGCGGATCATGGATGCTCTCAAGGAGGCCCTGCTGCACCTGGTGAGAAACGCCGTCGACCACGGAATTGAACCAGAGTCCGAACGCAAGGCCTTGGGCAAGAGTCCATCCGGCACCCTTGCACTCTGCGCCGAGACCCTGGCGGAACGGGTTCGTTTGACTGTCAGTGACGACGGGCGTGGAATTGATCCACGCACGGTTCTGGAAAAGGCGGTGGATCGTGGATTGGTGACTGCGGCGATTGCCGACGACATGGCCGACGATGCCGTGCGTCAGTTGCTTTTTCAGCCCGGTTTTTCCACCCGGGAAAGGGCCTCTGCAGTTTCAGGTCGTGGCATTGGCCTGGACTCGGTGGCCGATGCCGTGCGGAAGGTCGGGGGTGACGTTTGGATAGACGGCACACCGGGGGAGGGAACCTGTGTCACGCTCGATCTCCCGGTGACCCGACGGGGGGAGTCGATTCTGGTTGTCGGTGCGGGTGGTTTTCATGTCGGCATTCCTTCCCATCAGGTTCAATCCTTCAGTGGTCCCGGGGCTACCCGGAATTCGGCCGATGAGGGAGAGAGTAACGGGGGAGGCTCTGCTCTCCGTGTGCACCTGGGCTCGAGGTTTGGAAAGCCGGAGGAGAGCGCTTCTGTGGTCATTCATGCGACGACTGCAGGAGTTCCGCTTGACCTGGTCGTCGATTACGTACTTGGGGAAGAAGAGGTATTTCTTCATCCGTGGCCCCGGTCCGTCGGCAAGGTCCAGGGGGCCGAGGCATTGGCGCTGACCGAGGATGGCACCCCGATCGGAGTGCTCGATCTTCAGCATTTCGTGCAATCCACTGATCACGGGACTCAACCATTTGTTCAGAGGTCAGCTCCGCCCCCGGCTCTCAAGGTCCTGTTGGTTGACGATTCGCGAATAACCAGAGAGATGTTTCGTCGGATCCTGATGGATGCTCATCTCGAGGTCACATCGGTAGCGTCAGGGGAGGATGCGCTGTTGGTGCTCGAGGGAGGAGGGATCGACTGCCTTGTCACCGATATCGAAATGCCCGGCATCGATGGCCTCGAGTTGACACGTCGGGTTCGTGACTCCGTGCACTGGGAGCATCTCCCCGTGGTTGTGGTATCGACTCGTGATCAAGCTTCCGACCGGATGGCCGGACTCGAGGCAGGAGCAGATGCCTACTTGGCCAAGCAGAACCTTGACGGTGGGGATCTGGTTGCCCTCATTCACCGGCTTGGTGGCCGCCGATGAATCCCTTTCGGGTGGCAGTCTTCGATCAGTCCGCTTCCATTCGGGCCCTTTTGAAACAAACGGTCGGAGCATCGGAGAACCTGATCTGTAAAGGGAGCCATCCCGTCTCGATCTTCCTGGAAAACGGCGCAGTCCGTGAGTCGGTAGACGCTGTGGTCATCGGGCTGGACCGGAGTGAGGCTGACTCCTGGCCTGTTTTGGCAGCGCACCTCGATCGGTCACCAATCCCGGCGGTCGTTCTTCTACCAATTGGAGATCTGGACCAGGCACCAACCCTGTGGCCGGAACATTGTATTTCTCTGGAAAAACCCAGGAGTCAGCAGGGGTGGGAAGCCCTTTGCTCAACCCTCGTTTCTGCGCTCGAAGGCATGAGAAATGGCAGCGTCGACGTCTCCGGCCAAAGTCGAAGAATTCCCCTGGGCCTCAAAAATGGCTTGGACCTGATCGCGGTGGGCGGCTCCGCCGGCGGACCCGAGGCAACGAGTGAAATGCTGAAGAGTGTCGGGAAGGCGCTTGAAAATACCGCAGTTGTCATCGTCCAACATATCAGCGAAGGTTTCGAGTCCGAATACGTTCATTGGTTGGGTGGGATTCTCGCTTGGGCCGACGTCGACATCGCCAAGGACGGAGAACTCCTGTCACCCGGCCGAGTTCGATTGGCTGGGCCCGGGGCCCACCTCGAGATCTCAGAGGGACCTGTCATTCGTTTTAACCGGGAGAGTCCTCCGAATCACGGACACCGGCCCTCGGTGGATCATCTTTTCCACTCGCTTGCCTGTTCGAAACCAGAAGGCTCTGCCGGAGTCTTGCTCTCGGGTATGGGTATTGATGGGGTTGAAGGGTTGCTGAGTCTCAACCGAGTTGGCTGTCTGACCCTGGTTCAGGATCAGGCGACAAGTGCCGTGTTCGGCATGCCCGGGGCCGCTATCAAGCGGGGCGCCGCAACGATTGCAAAGCCACCGGCGGCATTGGGTGCGGTCCTCAAGAACCACATTGAAGGCGGGGGCCGTCGGTGACTCCGGGTCGGAAGTTGATGTTGCTGGTCGAGCGAATGAGCGGAATCGTCCTTCCCGATCGAGAGTTGCAACGCCTGACCGATTGGGCCGGGAACCGGGCAGCAATCCGTGGTTTCAAGGACACCAACGCCTATGTCGATGCCCTGCGGCGGTATCCGGAAAGCGACGAGTGGAGGGTCCTTCTCAGTCGAGTGACCGTTAAGGAGAGTTCTCTTTTTCGCGCACCACAACAATTCAGGTGTCTGAGCGAGAGCATCGTCCCGGAGTTGGTGGCATCGGGCCGTACTACCCTCCGGGTCTGGTCGGCAGGCTGTGCCCGAGGGGAGGAACCGGCGACCTTGGCCGTGGTGCTCGACGAATGCCTCGGCGGGACCAAAGTTCGGTGGTCTGTGGTGGGTACCGATGTCGATGCCGACGCCCTCGAAGCCGCGCGAAGGGCTCGTTTCTCTCCGAGGTCTGTTCGGCGCGTGCCGGCCGAGTATCTCGAGCGGCATTTCACGATGCGGTCAGGAGCCTTTGAACTGAAGGCCAATACCCGTTCCCACATTCGCTATGCTTCGCTCAACCTGATTCGAGAGCCTCTTGAGGTTCCCGGGCAGCCGTTCGATATCATTTTTCTTCGAAACGTACTGATTTACTTCCGAAGGGAATCACAAGCCAGGGTCGTCCGGAGTATCCAGAAGATCCTCGCTCCTGGTGGGTTTCTTCTCGTCGGCCCTTCTGAAAGTTTGATGCACGTGGCCCCAGGCATGAAAGCTGAAGAACGGAACGGCGTATTCGTTTACCGAAGGCGGGATGGCGGAGAGATGACCCCAACTGTGTCGGTCAACGGGCGGTCTGGAGTATTTGGAGGGTCGGACGCTGCGCCGGAGGCTCTGCCACGCGAACCGAATAGACCTGAGTCTGAAGGCGGCGCCAAGGATTCGGAGTCCTTTGCCGTCGAGGGCCACCGGGCGGAAATGAGAGACGATCTTCGATTGGCGCTTCGGTGTTATCGCGCCTCTTTGTATCTCCAACCGGACTACTACCAGGTACGATATCGCCTCGGGCAGTGCCTCGAAGCTGTCGGCTGGTCGGGGCGGGCCGAGGCCGAATTCAGAACGGTTCTGGAAATCTTGAGATTGGGTTCAGGAAAGACCCTCGAGATCTTGAACCGGCCTGATTTTCCGACAAGAAACGAAATCGAGGCAGAGTGTCGAAAAGCCACACGAAGCGGGCCTTGAAAGCGCCGATCGCCAGCGCCAGTCCGAACAGCCACGGCGTGGCGGGAGTCGATGACTGCCACAGCCACGGGCTACCGAAGGCCACCAACACCGCACCCACCAACGCCCACATCACCCCAGCCAGCATCAGGTGGACCTGAGATTCCGCCGCCGGCTCCGATTTTTCGATCCACCGAATCATCAGACCCCCTTCAATTCACTCCGCAGCCGATACCGAGCAGGCCCTTTGCCCACGCTGGTCGCTTCGCGACCTCACGGCTTCGCCGTGATCGCCCTTCGGGCGATGCGCGATGTCCCTACCACTCAACATCAACCTGTCTTGGTTTGCCGCCGAATCGAGAGATCAGGACACACCGGTTTCTCTTTCCGAAATCGTAGAGATCCTTGGTGACCCGGACGTCCTCCTTGCAATATTCGGCGATCTTTTCAATCTCACCCTGACGCCACCACTCCAGGGCCTGAAGGCCATCCGCAGATTTGCCCGTTCCGAGTGTCGAGGATGCGACGCTCTCCAGTTTCGGCCGAAAGCCCAAACGGGCCTCGAGGTCGAGCATCAAGTCACAGGTTGGAAGCGCTGCCAGGTCTACGTCCGAATAACCTCGGAGTACTTCGTAGTCAAAACCTCTGATGTTGTATCCGACCACCAGGTCGGCCTCCTGAAGGAGCTCGATCAAATCTCCGATCTGCTCCTCGGTAACGGTCAGGTAATCGTCCGTGTCATACCTATAGGCGACACCGATTGAAACCCCCAATCGATGCATCTGAGTTCGGCCGCCGACGTCCTTGAAAGATCTCTGGGTCTCCAGGTCGAAAACTACGACCTTCTTCCCAGCGGAAACCGTCCGTTGGGGATTGTCGTCAAACATGTTCATCTGCCCGTCCCAGATCTCCACGAATATCCTCCTTGCCGCCAAAACCCGAGCCCCTATGTTGGCTGATCAGATCAGGGTTCGGCAGGGGGCGATCTTAACCCAACCGATTCCTGTGAGGTTGAATAGGGTCAATGAGCTTTCAGAATTTCGAGTGCCCGAGGTCCGGCAGGTTATACTTCTCGCGTGAGTGGCATGGCATCAATGGACACAAACGGCATCGGGCCGGCTATCGAGGTTCCGGACTTCAATGGACCTTTGGATCTGCTTTTGCATCTCATTCGCAAAAACCGTTTTTCAATTCATGACATCCCAATTTCCAGCATTTGCAACCAGTACCATCAGCACCTTCGAGAAATGAAACGGCTGGACCTTGAGCTGGCGGGGCAGTTCTTGTGGATGGCCTCCTGGCTCCTTCACCTCAAGTCCCGAACGTTGCTCCCCAAGGCTTCCGGCGAAGGAGGCGAAGACGATCCCCGCCAGGAGCTGGTCAACCGGCTGCTCGAGTATCGACGCGTCAAAGAGGTTGCGGAGTATCTCTACGATGCCGACGTCGTAAGGCGATGCCTTTGGGAGCCCAATATTGGGGTCCAGGGTCTCGGTGGAGAACTTGAGTTGGACTGGGAAGATGTCGACCTCAGGGTTCTGGCGAGAACATACCTGGAGGTCATGGACCGTTTTGCGGTGGCAAATCCGCCGCCTCTTCATGTGATCCCTTTACGATTCAAGGTCCAGGACAAGATGCGGGAACTCTACGATACCGTTCACCAACACAAATTGATGCCGTTGCTTCGCCATTTGGACACCTGTACCGATCCTGAAGAAGTGGTGGCGTTGGTCGTGGCGACACTGGAGTTGGTGCGACTCGGAGGTGTTCGGGCGGAACAGCGCCGGGTCTTTGCCGAAATCTTTCTGCGGCCGGGACCCCACCCTTATGATCCCGAGGCCACGTTCCATCAGCCATCCCAGGAGGCCGC
>JAUWTC010000276.1 GCA_030609785.1 Holophagae bacterium | reverse complement strand
GGTTCGATCATCCGCTGGCCGGGCGGTATGCGTCTGAGGAAATGCTGCGGCTCTTCTCGCCGCGGCACCGATACACGATGTGGCGGCGGACCTGGCTGGCGTTGGCCGAGGCTGAGCGTCAGCTGGGCCTGGCGATTCCCGACGAGGCTCTGGAGCAGATGCGGGCCAACCTCGAGGTCACCGAAGAGGACTTCGTGCGTGTCAAGGAGTACGAGAAGAAGACCCGTCACGATGTGATGTCCCATCTGCACGCCTTCGCCGACCGGGCCCCGGCCGCCAGGCCGATCCTGCACCTGGGCGCGACCTCGTGTTTTGTCGGAGACAACGCGGAGTTGATGATCACTCGGGACGCCCTGCAACTGGTCGAGGGGCGCCTGCTGGCAGTGATCAGTGCTCTGGCCTCGTTTGCCGAGCGTTGGGCCGAAGAGCCCGCCCTGGGCCATACGCATTTTCAGCCGGCACAACCGACGACGGTGGGCAAAAGGGCCTGCCTGTGGCTGCAGGACCTGGTGCTGGATTTGGAACGCCTGCGCTTCGAGGCCGGCCGCCTGCGGGCCCGCGGCGTCAAGGGCACCACCGGCACCCAGGCGACGTTCCTGGATCTGTTCGAGGGTGACCACGAGAAGGTGCGGCAACTCGACCACACGGTGGCGGCCAAGCTCGGGTTTGACACCACCTATCCGGTGACCGGCCAGACATACCCGCGCAAGGTCGATGCTTTCGTTTTGGAGGTCCTCTCCGGCATCGGCCAATCTGCGGCCAAAATGACGACCGACATCCGACTATTAGCGCGCCTGAAGGAAATGCGTGAACCCCTTGCAGAGGGCCAGATCGGCTCGTCGGCGATGCCCTACAAGGCCAATCCGATGCGCTCGGAAAGGGTAGGGGCCCTCGCTCGTTGGTTGCTGAACGTCGCCCGGAACCCTGCGGACACGGCGTCAAACCAGTGGCTCGAGCGCACGCTCGACGACTCGGCAAATCGCCGTATGGCCCTGCCCGAGGCCTTCTTGACCACCGATGCAATCCTGCGCATCCTGCACAATCTGGCCGACGGCCTGGTGGTCTTTCCCGCAATGGTCCAGGCCAATCTCCTCACCGAACTGCCCTTCATGGCCTCGGAGGCGATCTTGATGGAGGCCGTGCGCCGCGACGGCGATCGCCAAGCGGTCCACGAGCGCCTCAGGATTCACGCGCGGGCGGCGACCGCGGCAGTATTCGAACGAGGCGAGGCCAACCCATTCCTGGAGCTGATTGCCGAGGATGCCGAGGTTCCGCTTGACCTTGAAGAACTCCAGGCATTCCTTGATCCGGCGGCCTTCGTCGGTCGGGCGCCGCAGCAGGTCGAGGACTTCCTGGAGACGGAGATTCGACCCCTCCTGAAAATGGCGGGGGACCTTCCCGAAGCCCGGGACCTCGACGTTTGATGCGTCCTTTGTGTTCCCTTCGTGTCCTTCGTGTTCTTCGTGGTTCAAACCCGTTCTCTTCGTGCCCCCTTCGCGGTCTTCGCGTCTTTGCGGTTCAATTGCCTTTTGTCGTTGGCTTTGTTTCTTTGGCCATGGTGATCGGCGCCTCAGGCTGCGCCTCAAGCGGCCCGAAAACGGTCCCCACCGAACCGACCAGGGCCCGGTCTCAAGGCTGGACCGAAAAAGGTGACGCCTCCTGGTATGGCAAGCCCTATCACGGCCGCCGAACGGCTTCCGGCGAGATCTACGACATGCATGAGATGACGGCGGCCCACAGGTCCTTGCCCTTTGGTACGGAGGTCCGTGTGCGAAGACGTGATACCGGCGCCGAGGTCGAGGTCCGCATCACAGACCGGGGCCCCTTCATCAAGGGGCGCATCATCGATTTGAGTTTTGCCGCGGCCAAGGTGATCGGCCTGGACATCGACGGCGTGGCTCCGGTGAAGCTCAAGGTCCTTGGTCAGTCCCGAAAACCGAGGTCCAGTACGACCGAAGGATCCTCATCGTCGTCCGGCGGCGATCACTGCTTCTGGGTGCAGGTGGGGGCCTTCTCGAGCTCGAACAACGCCGAACGGGCGGTCGAGCGTCTCGAGGATGCCGGTGAAAAGGCCCTGGCGATGGAAAGCCCCGATGGATTGGAGCGGGTCCGGGTAGGACCTTTTCAATCAGGGAAAGAGGCTGCCAAGGCCCTGAGACGCGTGGTCGACGAGTGGCCCTCGGCCCGGATTGTCGAGTGTGGAGGATGATGGTGAGGAATAGAGGTGGTATCCGCTTCCTGGTTGTCGCCGCAGCCGCGGCGAGCCTGTCCCTGGCAGTGCCGGCCTGCAGGACCGGCGCACCGGAAGGAACTCGAGCGGCACGGGTGGTGATGGTCTCATTCGACGGTCTGGGCGCCCCTTTGTTGGAGACTTGGCTCTCAGACCCGACGATCGCAACGCCTGCAGGCCTGGGGGGCATGGCGACTGAGGGACTCAAGACTGAACGGCTTCGTATGGTCAATCCGACGCTGACCGCAGTCAACCATGCCTCGTTGATCACCGGCGCCTTGCCGTCTCAGACCGGGATTGTCAGTAACACCTATCGGGCCCACGGTGATGCCCTGAACCGGCGAACGAACGGTTTCAGGACCGCATCCGAGGTGCCGCCCCTGTGGATCAAAGCCCGAGCTGCCGGCCGGCGCACCGGGATTCTGTTGTGGCCCGGTGCGGATTTTTCGACCCCTGAACTCAGCGGTGATTTCGGTATTTCGTGGCCGACTCGTCCCCTGGTTCGTTCCGAAATCATTGAGCTGGACCCTGCCCAAGCCTTCCCCGAGCCGGAACTGCCGCCGGTCGACGGTTTGCCGGCCTTGCGGTGGCGAATTCCGGTCACAGCCTCTGGTGAAGAGATCGTGACCCTCGAGGTTGCCGTGATGGATGTCCAGCCAGACGGGTGGCCCCGGTATCAGACCGTCGCCGTTCGTGCCCAAGGTGAGGTGTCCTGGCGATACCTTGAGGAACGGCAGTGGTTCGACACCAAAGTCGAGGCACGGGGGGCTTCGGATGAGACTGACGAGCACTATGGTGCGTGGTCGAAGGTTTTGCATTTGGACGTCCACCGGGGTGGCCTGCGCCTCTACCGAGGGGCGTTCAATCGCCTGTTGGCCTTTCCCCAAGACTTTTCCGACCGGTTGACGCCGGTGGTCGGTCCCTGGCCTGGGATCCCGGACGAGAAGGCCCTGGAGGACTGGTGGCTGGACATGGGCGAGGGCATCGATCTGGATACCTTCGTTGAACAGGTGGAACGCTTGGACCGCTACCTCGACGATATCGCCAAGTGGGTGATGGACAACGAAGATTTCGATTTGCTCCTGGCCTATCACCCCAGTCCGGATGAATACCTCCACGTGGGCCTGATCGTTGACCAAAAACAGTGGGCGTGGTCCTACGGCAAAGCCTTTGCAGCTCGCGAGGCCCGGCAACGATGCGGTCGATCGATCGATCTTTCGGTGGCCGGCCTGTGGGCTGGACTCAACCCGATGGAGGACGTACTGGTCGTTGTGTCCGATCACGGGTTGCTTCCGATCCACGACGAGGTCCTTTTGAACCGGGCGTTGGCCGATGCTGGACTGGTGGAGACCGTCGAGGAGCGCGGCCGGTTGCGGGTGTCGGACTCGAGCCCGATGGTTGCCGTCACCAGCGGCGGCATGGGCCATGTCTATCTCAACCTCGAGGGTCGTGATCTGGGAGGCGTCGTGCCGGCCGAAGAAGCCGACCAACTTTTGAGACGGGCTGCGCGAGCCCTGGCGGATGTCGGTGTCGAGGGTGAGCCGGTGGTCGAGACGATCGCCGCGAGAGACGAGTTGGCCGCCCTCGGTCTGGATCACCCCAACGCCGGTGATCTGGTGGTCTTTCTCAAACCGGGATACGCTGCGTCATCGAGACTCGAGGGGAAGGTCATCCGCCCCAGCCGGTACTACGGTCAACACGGCTATCTCAACCACCACGACGCCCTGTGCGGGATCTTCTTGGCCAGAGGGGCCCCCGCAGGCCGCGGCAAGCTCAAGGAGATGCAGGCCATCGACGTTGCGCCGAAAGTGGAGGCCTGGTTGGGGATTCCTTTGCAATAGCCAAACCGGCAGAGTCGGAACCAAGAGGAGCCGAACGAAAACACATTTGAACCGCCAAGAACGCCAAGAACGCGAAGGAGTCGCAAAGAGAACGAGATTGAACCATGAAGGCCCCTGAGGATACGTCGCTCAGGGAGCTACTGCCGGAGCCGTTTTGCCAGAGAATTGAGATTTGGCGGAATCGCAGAGGGCATCGTGACGGCCTGGGCTGCGGCGTCTCGGTCCTTGAGTCCGGTCCCTGTGATCAGCATGACCACCCGCTCTCGTTTTTCGACCAGACCGGCCGTGAGGGCAGCTTCGAGCCCGGCGAGCGAAGCCGCGGCGGCCGGCTCGGCGAACACTCCGGTCAGGCGGGCCAATCGGACGATCGCTCCAATGATGGCCTCATCGGATACGGCAACGCCTCCGCCCCCCGACTCCCGAATTCTGCGAAGGGCCAGGCGTGCGTTGCGAGGCGCTTCGACGACCAGGGAGTCCGCGATGCTGGCGGCGCCGGGAATGGGTACGACGTCCTCGGCGCCGTCGGCCAGCGCTGAAACGAGGGCCGAGGCGTCTTGGGGCTGTACGGCTATCAACCGCGGCACGCGGTTGATCAGACCCCACGCCGCGAGGTCGGCAAATCCCTTGGCGACGCCGCCCAGGATGACGCCGTCTCCGGTCGGTACGATGACGGCGTCCGGTGTTTCGGGGCCCAGCTG
>JAUWTC010000224.1 GCA_030609785.1 Holophagae bacterium | reverse complement strand
TCCGAGGTGCGCCCGGACATCATTCGAATCGAGGCCACGACGGATGTCGACCCAGGGAAGGCGATCAGTGTCGAGGCGGAGATTGTCATTGCTGCGCCAGCCGAGATGGCCCTCGACCGGGTGCTCCTGACCCTCAATCCGGGGCTGGAGCTTCACGAGGTCACGACCGACGGGTCGGACATCGCTTTCGAGCACTCAAACGGCCTACTGGAACTGGACCTGAGGCTGGAGCCCGGGACCCAACGGCGGGTGAGGGTCCGATACTCAGGCAAGCCCGACATCCGCTTCGGCTATCTGGACAGTGTTCGCACGCCCGAGCGGTTGCCGGCAATGGAATCGCAGCTCTACATCCTGGGCTACGACCGCGGTCTAAACGATCGCCGATTCGTGGCGCTGATGCCTGCAATCGCCTGGCTGCCCCTGGCCGGGGCGGCGGTGGAGTCGAAGGGTGATTTCGACCTGGGTCCGGATTTCTTCGACGTCGACCTCCAGGTTACCGTGCCCGACGGGTGGCTGGCGGCCGGCCCGGGGGCCCGGCATGATCAGGGTACGACCGACGGGCGGACGGCGTTTCGGTTCAGTCCCGGCGCGCCGGTCGACGGGGCCGCGGTCATCGCGTCGGTCTTCGAGTCTTTTGCCCTCGACATCGAGGGGCTGCGGCTGGAGATACTGCTGACGCCGGGCCACCTGAGAACGGTGGAGACCCTGTCCGATGCGCGCGACGCGATCAGGGAACGGGTGGCAGACCGTTTGCAGGAGTTCGCCGAGGCCGGTCTTGCCTATCCCTACGATGGATTCACGATCGTCGAGGCGCCCAATGCTCTCCGGGGCTTCGGGGGCGGTTGGCGTCTGGGATCGGTTCTGAGTCAGCCGGGCATGATGTTGGTGCGGGAGTTGGGCTTCCCTCTCGCTCGATTTGACGTGCCCTTCAGGGACGAGTCCGACTGGCAGGACCATGAGGGTGGGCTGCCACAGGCCAGGTTGGAGAGGCTTGAGGAATTTTTCATCAACGATTTCTCGGGCGGGAACCTTTTCACCGGCGCCGCGAGGTCGTTCTGCCTGACCCAGTGTTCGGCGCGCGGTCCCGGGCGGGAGGCCCTGGATTGGAGTCTGGACGAGCTGGGGACCCTGATGATGTCCGACACTCGGGGCTACTTCTCGGCCCACCTCTTCACTCCAGAAATGAACGCCAAGATCGGCCAGGCGATTCAGGGACATCTGATCAACGGTGGTGGGGGTCATTTCGCAGACTCGTTGATCGAGGTCTTTTCATCACGTCCGGCGGTGTGGAAAGCGGTCCTGGATACCTCGCCGGTCGACATCGATCCGTGGGATGACCCTCAAAAGGCGATCGACGGTCTGTCTTTGAAATCCGGAACCCTGGCACAGGTGATTTATGACGATTTGGGCTTCGAGGGCAGCGCAGCCTTGCTGGCGTCCCTGCGGCGAGACTATGCCGGCGGTACCTTTATGTTGGAGGACGTCGTCGCTGCGGCCGAGCAGCAGGACCCGGGACTGGGCCGGATGATTGAGGATCTCCTGACGACAACCAACCTCCCGGGTCTGGTCGGGGATCGTGCCGATGCCTATCGTCTCGCTGACGGTGATGACGGTGGCGCCCGATACCAGTTGAACCTGGTGGTGCGCAACGACGAGGCAACGCCGGGCCTGTTCCGTGTCACCTATTACGTCGGCGCCGATGACGATCAGGAGCGGGAGGAGAGCGAACCCTTGAGGATCGATGGCCGGTCGGCCGTCCGGTTTTCGACGGTTTTGACTCGTCCGCCGACCGGGGTCTGGGTCCATCCCTACCTCAGTCTCAACCGGAGCAGCTTCAGGGTGCCCCTGCCCGAGGTTGATGAAACGGGCGTCGTCGAGACCGAACCCTCAGAGGGCGTGACTGTGGTCGAGTATGAGATCGCCGACAGCAATGCCGTTGTCGTCGATGACCTCGACGACGGTTTCGAGATCATTGAGGGCGTCGAGCGCTCTGGCCTGCGCCTGGGCGCCAAGGATCGGGATGATGCCGAGTTGGACCAAGGACTCCCGGTCGAGGAGTTCGGTCCCTTGCCTCGGGTCTGGTCCAGAGCCTCATCGGCCACGGCCTACGGTCGCTACCGCCACACGCTGGCATGGATGCGCAAAGGCAAGGGCGAGAGCCGTGCCCAGTTCACTGGTGTTGTCCTCAAGCCCGGGCCGTGGGAGTTGGAGATCCACCTGCCTCACAAGCAGCGTTTCCGTGTCGCCAGGAATTGGGGTGTGTGGAAGATGGCCGTGGTACAGGGGGACGATCGGCATGAGATCGATTTTGACGCCGGGGAGGCTCCCCGAGGGTGGAACCTCGTCGACAGTTTTGACCTGACTGGTGGCGAAGTGACGGTGGAGTTCTCAAATGAGACCACCGGCATGATCGTCGTGGCCGATGCGGTACGGTGGACGCCGATCGGGCGGGCCAACGGGGAGGCCGGACGATGAGGAGTCAATATTCCTCGGTCTCGCCAACGAGAGCGCGTTTGGGAAAAGGCGTTCGGAGTTGGACGTTGGACGTTGAACGTTGGACGTTCTCTCCCCCTCGTCCTTTAAGACCCGCCGCAGCTGGGCTGGCGTTCTGCCTCTGCTTGGCGCTCATCGGATGTGGGCCTGGACGAACCGATGAGCCCGTCGAGTTCAGGGTGCCCGTCACGGTCGCCGAGGTGGGCACGGGCGTCGTCGAAGACCGGATCAATGCCACCGGATCCCTCAGGGCCTCCCAGGTCATCAGCTTGACCGTCGAGAGCCGAGGCATTCTCAACCTTGCCCGGAAGGGAGGGCGCCGGCTGGCCGAGGGGGATCGGGTGACGGTGGGCCAGGTCGTGGCCGAGATCTCCGGTGAAGACGTTCGGGTGGCGGCACGGACCGCGGCGACCCGGCGACGGTTCGAAAGCGCCCAGAGCGATTTCGAGGCCACTCGGGAGCTCTTCGAGCAGGGTCTGATCAACGAGGCCGAACTCCGTCGGGCCGAGACGACGCTCGAGGACGCTCGCCTGGAGTACGACCGGAGTCTCTTGGTTGAGATTCGTAACCGCCTGGTGACACCGATCGACGGCGTCATCCTGACCCTTGCCAGAGATGTCAACGGGCGGCCGATGGCCGATGGGCAGCTGGTGGCCCCAGGCTTCGCGGTCGCCCAGATCGCGCCGACCGGCGAGTTGGTGGCAGATATCGACATTGTCGGCCTGGATGTCGCCCGTATTCGTGAAGGCCTTCCGGTCAGGGTGCTCCACCATGCCTTCGGCGATCAGGAGTTTGAGGGCCGCGTCGTGCGTTTGGCGCCCTCGATCAACGAGCTGACCAGGGCTTTGAGGGCGGAGGTCAGCGTCGACAACGGCAGTGGGCTCTTGAGACCGGGGATGTTCGTTGAGGCGGAGGTCCTGATCGAGCGTCGGGAGGGTGTTGTGGTCGTTCCCCGGGATGCCGTTGCCGACAGGGCGGGCAAGAGGGTGGTCTTCGTTCTCCAGGGCCAACGGGTCGTTCGCCGGGAGGTTGAGCTGGGTCTTGGGGATGATCGGACGGTCGAGGTGCGATCCGGCATCGAGCAGGGCGAAAGGGTGGTCGTGCGAGGTCTGGAAACCCTGACCGATGGGTCAAGGGTGCGAGTTACGGGGGGGTCGTGACCGAGGATCAAATCTGTCCAGAGGGCTCTTTAACTCCTCAATCCGGGTGCGCCCAGTCATGCTCGGGATCGATGGTGACAGTGCAGTGATTCCGCAGCCCGAGGTCGTCGAGCAGGGGTTCGTCCGCCGTCATAATGGCGACGGTCGCTTTGCGCCCGCCTTGGCGGAACATCGGCGCCGCTGCAGCGATTGCCGTGACCAGGAGTACCGCACCGACCGCCCAGACCGACAGAAGCCGGAGAGCTTTCGTTCGGCGGCGGGTCCTGAGGACGGCTTCGAGTGGAATCACAACTGTCAGGGCGATCGTCGCCATCAGGGCCTGGGTCTGCCAGTACATCAGTGTCGTGGGAGAAGCTGCGAAAGACAGGGCCGCGGCGCAACAGGCCACCGCCAAGTAGCCTTTGAGCCAGCCACGGAGGGGGCCATCGGCCTCCTGCGACCACGGACGACGGTGGCGTGCCTTGCGAAAGAGACGGGCGACAGCCCAGATCGGCACCAGGGCGCTCAGATGAGCCACCCCTGCCAGGAGCGTCACCGGAGGGACCAGCCAGGCATCGGCGGTGGCGCCGAAGGCCGGTGTGAAATCGAAGGATGCCAAACGGGATGGCAGGGAGAGCGATGCCATTCTCAGGGTGTATCCCAGGCCCCGGACCATCGGGTAGACCAGAGCCAGACCTCGGAAGGGGAAGCCGGCCCCGGCCGGTGCAAGGCTGGGATCGGCGGCGATGGCGCGGATCCAGGGGATGAGCGACAGCAGAGTAACGCCCGTAGCGGCGGCAAAAGCTCCCCAATGGACCCTGATCAATCGGGTGGCGAAAAGGGCGATGGAGATCAGTGCGAGCAAGGCCGCAGAAGAATGAAGCTGGGCGCCCAGCCCAATCAGCAGGACGTGGGCGAATGTAGCCCAGGCGACGGGTTTCCGTCTCATATGGACGGCGGTCGCCAGGTGGAGCAAACCCATCGGCAAGGCGTAGTTCGGGGGCCAGATGAAGGACGAAAAGGCCATACGCCAGGGACCCAGCCACAGGAGAAGAAGCAACAACCACCGGCCCCGATCGCCCAGGGCCGGTCGGATCGAACGCTCGAGAAAGAGGAAGGCCGCCAGGTTGATGACGACCATCGACAGGGCCACAGCACGGAAGTCCCACCAGATCATCAGCGGCACGGCGGAAACCAGAGTGATCAGGCCGCCGGGCGAGAAACCGCCGGCCGAGGTCGGCATGCCGTGAGGCAGGAAGACGCCGTGAGCAACCCACCACCAGCCGAATCGCAATTGGGAAACCTGATCCGCTTCGACCTGGGACCTCAAGGCCATCACGATCGACAAGGCCAGGCCCAGGCCGAAGATCGACCAATAGAGCCCGGTACGAGAGGGTGAACGGAATGCTGTGTTCATGGGGTCTCGATCATCACCAGGACCGACTGGAATGTAACACGACGAATCTGCCATGGAGGCAGAGCCGGTGATGGAAGGTCTGACCCGGCTCGCTGTCCGAAGGCCCGTTGCGGTGGTGGTGGTGGCCCTTGCCGTCGTTCTGATCGGTCAGGTGGCGTGGCGGCAATTGCCGATTGACCTTTTGCCGGACCTCCAGAGTCCGACGATCCTGGTGTCGGTTCGTTCCGGTGACCGGCCGCCATTGGAAATGGAACGCCTGTTCGGCGAACAGGTAGAGCAGCGCCTGTTCACGGTGGCGGG
>JAUWTC010000430.1 GCA_030609785.1 Holophagae bacterium | reverse complement strand
GTGGACGCGACCGAGATCGCGGACCACGACGATAAACACCAAACCCGGCGGGCAACCGCCGGGTTTTTTTGTTGCTGGGCACTCTCGGCATTATGCGCGTTCGCAACTCTGGTCCGGGATGCCGTCGCTGTCGCGGTTTGCGGATTACGGACGCCGACGCGGATCACTGTCGCTGTCTATACGACCGGGGCCGTTGACCGCACCCGGCACGTCCCGTCGGAGAGGGCGCCCGTTCCCACTCTTGTACTCTTACACCCCCGGACTTCTTGACCCCTTCGACCCTTTGACCCTTTGACTCTTCGACCCTTTGACCCTTTGACCCCCTGACGGCCCTTCGCCGTCAGGGCCCCCATGCCGCACCTTGACAAACACGCCGCACTTCGGAGAGAATGAATGAGTGTTCATTCATATTCTTCCCCATATAAAATTCAAGGAGGCATCCAGTGGGTTACAAAGTCGATCTTCGTGACATCAAATTTCAGCTTTTCGAGTGGCTTGACACCGGCAAACTGCTTGAGTCCGAACGCTTTGGCGACTGGGACCTCGAGCAGATGGACATGATCGTCGACGAGGCACTGAAGATCTCCCAGGAACAGATGGCCGCCTGCAACGAGGACGGCGACCGCATCGGCGCCCAGTGGAACGACGGCGTGGTCACAATGCCCGACAGCTTCAAACCGGTCTATGACACCGTCTGCGAGGGCGGATGGGTTGGTCTACTGGGCTCTCCCGAATACGGCGGCATGGGCCTGCCGGACATCGTCGGTACGGTGGTCAATGAGTTCTTCTCCGGGGCCAACGTCTCCCTCTCCCTGACCCTGATGCTGACCCGTGGCGTCGGTGCAATGATCGAAAACTTCGGCACCGACGAACTCAAGGAGACCTACATCGAGAAGGTCTACACGGGACAATGGGGCGGCACGATGTGCCTGACCGAGCCCCAGGCCGGATCCGATGTCGGCGCCTCGACGACCAAGGCCGTCAAACAGGATGACGGCAGCTTCACGATTTCAGGTGAGAAGATCTTTATCACTTCGGGCGATCACAACCTGGCCGAGAACATCATCCACCTGGTTTTGGCACGCACGCCGGGCGCCCCGGCAGGCACCAAGGGCCTTTCGCTCTTCGTTGTGCCCAAGATCCGCATCAATGACGACGGCTCCCTCGGTGACGCCAACGACGTCGCGTGCGCCAACATCGAAGAGAAAATGGGCATCCACGGCTCCCCGACCTGCTCGCTGGTCTTCGGCGGCAACGACGGCTGCCAGGGCTTCCTGCTCGGTGAAGAACTCCAAGGCATGAAGCTGATGTTCCACATGATGAATGCCGCCAGGATTGAGGTTGGCATGCAGGGCTGTGCGGCCGCCGGCGGCGCCCACCAGCAGGCCCTGGCCTTCGCCAAGGAGCGTCTGCAAAGCCGCCACTGGAAGATGATGAAAGATCCCGAAGCGCCCCAGGTGCCCATCATCGAACACCCCGACGTCCGGCGCATGCTCCTGACCTCCAAGGCCTACGTCGAGGCAATGCGGGCACTGCTGCTGCAAGCCTCCTACTACCTCGATCTCAGCCACTCCACTGAGGGTGACGAGGCCAAGAAGTACCAGAACTACGTCGAGGTCCTGACGCCGATCTGCAAGGCATGGTGCTCCGAGTGGGGCCTGCAGGTGACCCACACTTGTGTTCAGGTCCATGGCGGCTACGGCTACACCAAGGAATACCCGGCGGAGCAGTACATGCGCGATGCCGAAATCGCCTGCTTGTACGAGGGTACCAACGGTATCCAGGCCCTGGACTTCGTCGCCCGCAAGCTGTCCCTGGCCGGCGGTCAGCCAATCAAGGACCTGCTGGGCATGGCCGAGAAGACCTTCAACAAGGCCAAGAACGACCCCGAATTGATGGAGCCCGCATGGCTCCTGGCAGCGGCCCTCAAACAGGTTGAGACCATCTCCAAGGAACTGACCAAACGACCCGACGGCATCCAGTTGATCCTGATCAACGCCGTGCCTCTGCTTGACATGGTCGGCACCTGCCTCGGCGCCCACTTCCTCCTGGATCAGGCGATGCTGGCCAAGACCAAGTTGGCCGTCATCCTCGAGGGCGCCGGCATCGACACCGACGACAAGAAGGCCTACAAGGCGTTCCTCTCAGACAACGAAGAGGCCGCCTTCTTCCACAACAAGGTGCAGACGGCGATCCACTTTGCCTACCGCGCCCTGCCGACCGTGCCGGCCAAGGCTGCAGCAATTCGCTCCGGCGAGAAGGCTGCCCTGTACGCGATTATGTAGCCAAGAGCTCTCAGCTATCAGCTGTCAGCAGAACACACCAGCCGCCCCTCGGGGCGGCTGTTTTTGCTTTCGGCGGACGCCGAAAGCTGCTGACAGCTGATCGCTCCTGTGATAAACAACTCCTGCGGTCTTCCGCTGGAGTTGTCAATGGATCCACAGACTCAGACCCTGCTCGAAAATGTCAGGACCGGCATCATCGGTCGCGATCGTGCGATCGACGGGCCCTTCGGTCCGCGGCGCGTGATCTACGCCGACTACACCGCCTCGGGGCGGTCGCTCGACTTCATCGAGGATTTCATACGTGACGAGGTGATGCCGCTCTACGCCAACACCCACACGGAGACCTCGACAACGGGCCTTCAGACGACCCATTTCCGGGAAGAAGCCCGGCAGATCATTCACGAGTCTCTGGGCGGCACCGACGACGACGTCGTCATTTTCTGCGGTTCCGGGGCGACCGGCGCCATCCAGAAGATGATCGACATTCTCAACCTGAGAATTCCGGCCGACCTCGACAGACACTACGGTCTCAGCGACCACATCCCCAAAAGCGAACGTCCCGTGGTCTTCATCGGCCCCTACG
>JAUWTC010000139.1 GCA_030609785.1 Holophagae bacterium | reverse complement strand
GGCCCCCGAGTTCTACCTGCCGTTGCGGCTGCTGGGCCAACGATTCCACTCAGGCCAAGCCGGCGTGGCCGCGGCCGACCGTTTGTTCGAACTGCTCTCCCTCCCGATCGCCGTCTCGACCCCTGCCACCGGCGGGCCTGGGATGACAACACCAGGAGTCCTCGAGCTGTGTAATGTCCACCTCAGCTATCCGGGCCGTGAAGGGGAAGCGGCACGCATGGCCCTTCAGGGCGTCGATTTCCGGCTCCAAAGGGGCGAGACAGTCGCCCTGGTCGGGCCTTCAGGTTCCGGCAAGAGCACGATCGCCAACCTCCTGCTCCGCTTTATCGAACCCACCGAAGGATCGATTTTGGCCGACGGCATCCCGGCACACGACATTGCCCCTGACCAGTGGCGCCACTCCCTGGCCTGGGTACCCCAGGAACCCCATCTCCTGGCTGCCGGGGTGGCCGACAACATCCGTCTGGCCCGACCGAACGCCACCGACGCCGACGTCAAAGAGGCGGCCCGGC
Source organism: Holophagae bacterium (assembly GCA_030609785.1). GTDB lineage: Bacteria > Acidobacteriota > Thermoanaerobaculia > Thermoanaerobaculales > Sulfomarinibacteraceae > DAOWGJ01. The sequence goes on along the minus strand of JAUWTC010000139.1, from coordinate 6,390 downwards.
ACGCCGGAGCGGATCACTTCATCGAACAACTGCCCCAGGGCTGGGACACCCCGATCGGCGTCCGCGGCGCACGCTTGTCCGGAGGCGAGGCGCAGCGCCTGGCGTTGGCCCGAGCGTTCCTCAAGGACGCTCCTTTTCTGATCCTGGACGAGCCGGGCGCCGGTCTCGACCCCGAGAGCCTCGAGGCACTGGAGCGGGCGATGTCCCAACTGCTCCATGGACGAACTGCGCTGATCATCGCCCACCGTCTGTCGACGGTCCGACGCGCCGACCGCGTCGTCGTCTTAGAAAAAGGTCGTGTGATTCAGACCGGAACCTTCGCCGATCTCCGGTCGTCCGAAGGCCTCTTTTCCAAAATGGTGCGAAGTCTCGGCGGTACCCCATGAGTGCCACTACGTCCGAGCGAAGACTCGAATCCTCACAGACGATGGGCATCGTGCGTCGTCTCATGGCGCTGGTCCTTCCCCTGAGATGGTCGATCGTCGGCACCCTCGCCCTGGGAACGGCCACCGTCGGCGCCTCGGTCGGCCTGATGGGCACGGCAGCCTGGCTGATTGCCACGGCGGCCCTCCATCCGTCGATCGCCGACCTGCAGGTCGCCATCGTCGGCGTCCGCTTCTTCGGCGTTTCCCGAGGTATCTTCCGCTACGCCGAACGCCTGATCAGCCACGAACTGACCTTCAAACTCCTGGCTGGACTTCGGGTCTGGTTCATCAAGCGCCTGGCGCCGCTGGCCCCGGCGCGGCTGCTGGACCGATCAGTCGGCGATCTGGTCGATCGCGCCTTATCGGACATCGAGGCCCTGCAGAGCTTCATCATCCGAGTCCTCTCACCCCCCCTGGTGGCCCTGGCCGTCGCCTTGGGCGTCGGCTGCTTCATGGCGTGGTTTTCGGTGGGAGCCGCCGCGACTTTTGCCTTGTTTTTCATTCTGGCCGGAGTCGTCGTACCGGCGGCCACGTGGGTCTCGGCCGCAACCGAGGGTCGACGGTCAACGGCCTTGAGATCGGACCTCGGCGATGCGGTCGTCGACTTTGTCCAAGGCATGCCCGAACTGCTGGCGTTCAACCGCAGTCGATCGCATCGAGCGAAGATCGACGCCATCAGGAAGGACCTGGCCCGGGTCGAGCACCGCGCCGCCATGACCGACGCCGTGACCACCGGCGCCGGGGTCCTCCTGACCCACCTGGCAACTGTGGGCGTCCTGATCGTCAGCATCCCCTTGGTTCGATCGGGCCACTTGAGCGGTGTGATGTTGGCCGTCCTCTGCCTGGTGGCCGTCGCGGCGTTCGAGGCGGCCACGCCCCTGCCCCAGGCCGCCCGCCACCTGCACCACCAGGTAGCCTCCGCCGCAAGGCTCTTCGAGATCCTGGATGCTCGGCCGACGGTCTTCTCGCCGGTCGAGTCCTCCACACCGGCGTGGGGTGAACCTGGGGGGCGCAGTCCCTCCCTGATTTTTCAGGGCCTCTCCCACACCTATCCCGGCACAACCCGACCCGCCCTGAGCGGCCTCGACCTTGAAGTCAGCGCCGGCGCCCGAGTGGCTGTTGTCGGCCCATCCGGCGCGGGCAAGACAACCCTGGCGCACCTGGTTCAGCGATTCTGGGACCCAGAGGCGGGTCGGATTCTCATCGGCGGCGCCGACATCAGGGAGCTGGACCTCGATGATCTCCGGCGTTCGATCGGTCTGGTGGCGCAGAACACCTTCCTGTTCAGCGGCACCGTGGCCGAGAACCTCCGTTTGGCACGGCCCTCAGCCTCTACCTCGGAGCTGGAGGCCGCCTGCCGGCATGCGGCCCTGGAGTCGACCCTCGCCGAGCTGCCCGAAGGCCTGGACACCTGGATCGGAGAACAGGGTCAACGCCTCTCGGGCGGGCAACGTCAGCGCCTCAGCGTCGCCCGCGCGCTTTTGCAGAAGCCCGCCGTTCTCATTCTGGATGAACCGACGGCCCAACTGGACGGACCGACGGCTTCAGCCCTGCTGCAACAGATCTTCCAGGCCTTTAAAGGAACAACGACCCTCCACATCACTCACCGTCTGGTCGAGATGGAGAACTACGACACCATCGTCGTCCTTGACCAAGGGCAGATGGTCCAACAGGGATCGCACCCCGACCTCGTGAGCCACGACGGCCTCTACCGCCGCCTCTGGGAGGCGGAGCATTCGATGTGGTGAGGGAATGTCTTAAACTCCACGAAAAGAGGATCCAGCCACGCGAATCACGCGAGGTTTCGGCGAAGCACAGCAAAGTCGGTACACACCAGTGGACATTGTGGACTCGGTGGACGAAGTGGACTGAGACAGGGTGAACTCAATGGACTGTCCACCATGTCCAGATCGTCCACTCTGTCCACTTCTTATCGAGTCGAACGCGCTTGCTCGGCGGCTACCGATACATCCCCTCGATCAAATCCTCGTACCGCTCCATCGCCACGTTGCGCTTGACCTTCATCGTCGGCGTCAGCATACCGTTTTCGATGGTGAATTCGTCGACCAGGCGGAACTTCTTGATCGTTTCGAACGACGCAAGCTCGGTGTTTTTCGCTTCGAGTTCACCGTCGATCAGGCTTATGATTTTCTCGTCCGCAAGCAACTCAGCAAGGTCGCCGCCCTCGATGCCCTGCTCTTCGGCGTAGGCCCGGACGTTGTCGGCATCGACCGTGATCAACGCCACCAGGTACGGCTTGCGGTCACCGATCGCGCAGATCTGGTTGATGTACTTCGAGGTGGCGATCAGGCCCTCAATGGCCGAAGGGGCGATGTTCTTGCCTCCTGCTGTGATGATCAAATCCTTCTTGCGGCCGGTGATCCTCAAGAAATTCTCGTCGTCGATCTCGCCAAGGTCACCGGTGTGCTGCCAACCGTCAGGAGTCAGGGTTTCTGCGGTCTCCGCCGGCATCTTGTAATACTCCCTCATGATATTCCGGCCCCGATAGAGCACCTCACCGTCCTCGGCGGTCTTCTGTTCAATTCCCGGCCCCGGAGGACCAACCCAACCGAATCGATAGTTGTCGTAGCGGTTGAGATTGGTGAAGGACATGTTCTCGGTCATGCCGATGCCTTCAACGATCAAGATTCCCGCGGCGTGGAAGAACTTGGCGATCGAGGCGTTGAGCGGGGCGGCCCCGCTGATGCACCATCGGACCCGGCCGCCGAGGGCCGCCTGGACCTTGGAGAAGACCAATTTGGTCGCCAGGGAATACTGCAGACCCAACACGAACGGGATGGGCTTGCCCTCCAGTTTGAGATCACTGATCCGGTCGCCAACCGACCGCGCCCAGTTGAAGATCGCCAGGGCGGCGCCCCCCTTGGCCTCCGCCCCCGAGATGACCTTTGAATACACCTTCTCATAAATCCGCGGCACGCTGGGAAACCAGTGGGGACGAGCAATCTGAAAATCCTCGACGATGGTGTCGATGCCACGAGCGAAGGTCATCGTCGTACCGGCGACCAGCGCGCTGAAGACCAAAGTCCGGGCAAAAATATGAGCCAACGGCAAGAAGAGCAGCGTCTCGTCACCCTCCAGGATCTGGGTCGATCCGTAGACTGATTGAGCGGTAAACGTGACGTTGTCATGAGTCAACACGGCGCCCTTGGGAATGCCGGTCGTTCCCGATGTGTAGACGATCGTTGCGACGTCCTCGGGGCCGACCGCCTCAATTCTCTCGTCCAGAGCCTCGTCGGAGATGTCGGCGCCAAGATCGAGGAACCGCTCATAGGTTATGACCCAGTCGTTATCCGGCGCCTTCCCGGAGAACAAGATGACCATACGAACGGCCGGGATTTCGTCTCTGATGGACAGCAGTTTCTCCAGCTGTGCCTCGTCCTCGGCGAAGACCAGTACGGCATCCGAGTGATCGACGATGTACCTGACGTCATCGGCCAACAACGACTGGTAGATCCCAACGGCACAGGAGCCGATCGAAGCACAACCGATATCGGTCAGGACCCACCGATACTCTGTGTAACTCAAGATGTTGGCCTTGTCGCCCTTCTTGAGACCCAGGGCCATCAGGCTCTTGCCGACTCGGCGCACCTCTTCGGAAAACCTCTTCCAGGTAATCGACTCCGTTTCTTTCGATTCGAGGATCCATCGGTAGGCAGCCTGATCACCCCACCGATCAACCGTTTCGCTCAACATGTGGTGGACATTGCGGAAGTCTTTGAACTCCATGGGGGCTCCTTTTCCAATACCGGCGAGTTGTTCCCCTGAGGTTAACCGAAATCTCAAGACCGATCAACGCCACTCATTCCGCAGATCTATCAAGCCGCGGTCCCTTGGATGACCTCTTTGACCCCTTTGACTTTTTTGACCTCTTCGACGCTCGAGGCCGGGCCATGAAGCTCTCAGCTACTAACGCACCACCCGATAGAGGACCGTCGATTCCTGTCGTGCCCAGAGGACGACGCCGGGCATCCCTTCAAACGGATCGACTGCATCCAGGCCGTAGGTTACCCGCTCGAGATCACCGAGCACGATCCAGTCGACTCTGTAGCGGTCCAGGGCCCTCCGTCGCTCTCCCGCATCGATACCGGAATAGATCGTTTCCAGGTCACGGAACCTGTCCTCGATCGCCACCAGACTCTGACCCCGTTGCTGAAGATGCCACTCCCAGCCGACGACGGTCGGTAGCCCGGTGTGCATCGCGATCCTCGTAAACTGACGGTAACTGGGTCCGGCAGCCTCCGCGACCACATCACCAGGGCGCGCCGCACCGTTGAGCGCAGTTATCAGAAAGGCGTCCGCCGGATCACTGCGGAGAAAGGCCCTTCCGTCCAGGGTCGGACGCGGTGACGCCTTTCGCGGTTGCAGCCAACCCTGCGCGACCCCGAGCGGCAAATTAGCCAGGGCGACCGGCGCCAACGCGAGGAATACCGGCAGGGCCACGGTGACCATTCGACCCCGAGCCCGCAGGAGCACGATCGCCAACGCCACCGCCAGCAGCAACCAGGCGCCGTTGTAGGTCTTGAAGATCGTATTCATGCGGTCCATCAGGGTCAATCGCTCGGCCAAGGCCACGAGGACCATTGCGGCACCGGCAAGCGACCATGCGGTCGCCTGCCATCGGTCAGGCGCCCACCGCACCATCGTCAGAAACAGGGCCGCAGCCGCCAGGGCCACTGCAGCCGCGGAGGACCCAAAAATCAACCCGACAGCCGCTCCTGCCGCCACCAAAGCTCCGGTGATCACCAGGTCCTTCCGAGGCCGGATGATCGCTGCTACCGCCAAGGGCGCCAGGAACAGCCCGAAGTGCCGAAGGACCGCCCACCACGGAGCAAAGTCCCCCTGATTCAGATACACCAGGGTTCGCCCTCCTACTCCACTATCACCACCCAACCAGACCAACAGTTCGACCAGAAAGGGCGCCGCCGCGATGACACTGAACGCCGCCGCCGTTGCCAGTCGAGCCAGGGCTTCGACAGGCCTCGGGGCAACGGCCACGACGGCGAGCAAAAGCGACAGGGCAAAGACCGGGAGGTCCCAGGGGTTGGTCGCCGCCAACACCGCCGCAACCAGGCCGCACATCACGGCCCCTCCAACCCAGCGGCGGCCGGGAACCTGGACGACGACCCAGGCCCACAGGCCGGCGACGACCATCACCGGCAAGGCGACGAAGTGCGCGTGCAAATCGGCAAAGAGCGCCGCCCAGAGCGGATATTCGGTGATGGCGTACCCTGGCACGACCCTCGAAGTGGCCCACCACAGGTCAAACCACCGTCCGGCCCGCGCCAAATTCAGCAACCAGGGCCAGGCGAGATTGCCGACCAACAAAACGCCGAAAGGCATCAGGAAAAACCAACGTCGCCGTCGCCTCCGGGCCACCATCAGGCCGAGGGCCGCCAGGGGCGCCGCAGCCAGGGCGGGCACGGTTGCGCACATCAGGTTATAGGCAACAGCGGTGTCCGAACCGACCACCAGCGCGGGAAAGGCCGCCAGGACGTCAGCAAAATAGTAGTAATGCAGCTCTTCGCCCGCCATCCACGGCTCTCCCGGCGGCCACTGTGAGGCACCGACGAAAGCGTTGAAGAATGAAAAATCCATCGGCTTTTCGCCCCAGTGAATGGCCGGATTGAAGAGCCGCACCACCAGAAAAAGAGCGAATACACCGGCAAAGACCGCAGCCACAGCTCTCATACCGTAGCGCCTGGAGACTGCAACGCGCCGCACCTCGTTCCACCGCCGAGCCGACATCACCAGGGCGCCAAGGGTCAGGACAACCACGATCACGGTCGCCGAAGTCGGTCCGACCGGAAGACTGAAGACCTCGGAACCGAACCAGGCAATCCACGCGGGGACGATCCACGCCGTCGTGACGGCCAACCCCAAACCGGCGTCGGGCCAGGAGCGGAGCCATGGCAGGAGCAACAGCCACCAGACCACGGCCCCCAGG
>JAUWTC010000316.1 GCA_030609785.1 Holophagae bacterium | reverse complement strand
TCCTGTCCGAGGGAACGTTTGATGACGAGGCGGGCCGCTGGTTGATCAGCGGCCGAGCGTGGTACCCAACGGCGGTGTTCAAGGGATCAAACACGTCAGCTGACAAGGTCCTCAGCGATTATTACGATCTTCTGGCGAAGGTCGAGCACACCATTGGTGAGCGCTCGACGTTGTCGGCAAATGCCCTCCTGGCCTATGACGACCTGGGGTATCAGACCGAGGACTTTGAGAGTTCCGAGCAGGTCAGGGCTCGTTACAAGAGTTCTCATCTGTGGTTCAACCTCCACACTGCCTGGACCGAGGATCTGGTATCGAGAACTATTCTCTCGTCCGGGGCAGTTCGGCGAAACCGGGTTGGGAGCGCACGAGACGTTGAGGACATCGGTGTGGATATCGACGATCAACGGGAATTTGATTTCCTCGGCCTCAAGCAGGACTGGACGTTATCGCTCAATCGGACCCACCTGCTGAAGTGGGGTTTCGACGTCAAACACCAGGAAGCGGATTACGACTACCTGCGACGGATGACCCCCGTCGATCCTGAGGATGAAGACGAGGTGGAGGAGATCCGGGTTCTGACCTCCCCTGAGAGCGATTTTTATGCAGCCTATTTTGCCGACCGGATCCGAATCAGTGACGATCTCGTTGCGGAAATTGGTCTGCGTTGGGACAAGCAGGTGGGCGTCAACGACCACCAGGTCAGCCCGAGGGTCAATATGAGGTACGCCGTGGGAGCCGACACGGTGCTGCGGCTCGGCTGGGGGAGGTTTTACCAAAGTCAGCGCCTCAACGAACTGCAGATCGAGGATGGGGTCGATTATTTCTATCCGGCTCAGCAGGCCGAACACTGGTTGGCCAGCGTTGAGCATCGGCTCGTCGGGGGGACGGCGATACGCGTCGAGGCCTACCGCAAGGAGCTCAAAGACCCAAGGCCGCGGTACGAGAATGTCTTCAGTCCTCTGGAACTTTTCCCGGAAGCACGGTGGGATCGAATCCTGATAGCGCCTGATGGCGGCCGTTCGCAGGGTATTGAAGTGCTCGTCAAACAGCAGGCTGGAGAGCGGCTCAATTGGTGGTTCAGCTATGTCCTGGCAAGGGTTGAGGACGAAATCGACGGCGAAATGGTTCCGCGGAGTTGGGATCAGCGGCATGCTGCGAGTTTCGGCCTCAATGTCAGACTTCCGAGACGGTGGAATCTCAACCTCGGCGGTACCTACCACTCGGGGTGGCCGACAACGGCGGTGACCGGCGAGGTCGTCGGTTGGGATGACGACGAGGATGAGCCCGAGGTCGAGCTGGTATTCGGACCCCGGAATGCAGAGCGATTTCCGTCATACCTGAGGCTCGACCTTCGGGCGAGCAAGAGTTGGCCCGCCGGGCGAGGCGATCTCCGATTGATCTTCGAGGTGATCAATATGACGAACCGGAAGAACGTCTGCTGCACCGAGGACTTTTCAACCGTTGTGCATGAGGATGGGAGCGTCGAGGTCATTCCGGAGCAGGCCTACTGGATACCGATCATCCCGTCGATCGGCCTTCAGTGGAATTTCTAACGAAGGATCTGACTGCCGATCACTCACCTACTGTGTGAGAGACGGTGGGGAGGCCAGTGTGAACGACCGCGACAACCACGACAGAGCGCTCGTGACATTGATGCTCGAGGGGGATCAGCGGGCGTTCGACATTTTCGTCGACGAGTTCTACCCAAGGTTGTATCGCTTCGCTTTCAAGCGCATGGGAAACGATGCCGAGGCGACGCTCGAGGTGGTCCAGGGAACCTTTGAGAAGGTCCTGCCGAAATTGTCCGCCTTCCGCGGTGAGGCAGCGCTGTTTTCGTGGATGTGTTCGTTCTGTCGTTTCGAGATCGCGGCATACTGGAGAAAAAGGGCGAAGATCCAGCCGGAGGTCGAGTTGCGCGAAGACAACCCGGCCGTTCAGGCGGCCCTGGAGTCCCTTGCTGCGACCGGGAACGGACCTGCAGAGATGTATGAGCAAAAGGAACTGGCGCGGCTTGTCAGGGTGGTCTTGGATCATCTGCCACTCCGATACGGAAACGCCCTCGAGTGGAAGTACCTCAAGGGCAAAACGGTGCGCCAGATTGCAATTCGGTTGGGTTTGAGTCCCAAGGCGGCTGAGTCGTTGTTGACTCGAGCTCGGTCGGCGTTCAGGGACGGTTTTGCCGAACTGGTTGGGGGGTGGACTTCATGAGTCAAGACAAGTTTCCTCGAAATAAAGGGTCTGCATCTCAGACCCAGGATCGGTCCCAGACCTTGGTTGAAGACCTTATTCGTATGGCGGATGCAGGGCCCGACCTCCCGGAAGGAGGATACGACCGAATCAAAGAGGCCGTTCGGCCCTTGTGGCAGGCCGAGGTGCGGTTGAGGTCTCGGCAAAGGCGCAAGGGCATGATCATGGGCGGATTGGCCGCGGCAGCCGGGATTATCCTTGTCGTGGCCGTGATGTCGCACCTCAGGCAGGGGGCGCCGCCGGTGGTCACGCCGATGGCCTCGCTGGAGGGTGTCATCGGTCAATTGGAGATCAGTCCGGCTGATGGTATTCCCCTGCGAGTGGGGTCGGATCAACGAGGGATGGATATGTCGCCGGGAACATTGCTTCAAGCCGGACCGGGAGTCCGAGCGGCCTTGAGGTTGGCCGGTGGTCAGTCCTTGCGCTTGGACTCCTCAACGAGGCTGCATCTCGTGTCGGCGGGTGTGCTGCGTTTGGAATCCGGCGCCGTATACATCGATTCTGAGGGCCGTGAGGGCGCTGGGGTTGAGGTGGTGACCGCCTTCGGGACCGCGCGGGACATCGGCACGCAATTTGAGGTCCGGCATGAAGGGTCACGGTTGCTGATCCGAGTTCGCGAAGGCGTCGTTGCGGTCGAAAACGATGCAGGGAACTTCGAACTCAACAGTGGCGCCGAGGCCTCGCTGGCGGTTGACGGCTCATATTCCACCCGGAGCATCAGTTCGTTCGACCCGGTGTGGCTCTGGATCCAGGAGGTAGCGCCGGTCGTGGAGATCGAAGGGCGGAGCGTCACGGCCACGCTGGGTTGGGTGTCGCGTGAAACCGGGCTCGAGGTTGTGTTTTCGGATCCTGAGCTCGAGGCATTCGCCGACATCACCATCCTGCATGGCTCGGCCGAAGGTCTGACCCCGGCCGAAGTGCCGGCTCTGGTGTTGCCGGGCTGCGGGCTCGAAGCCGTCCGCCAACCGGGGGTGTTGACGATCCAACGGATGGATCAGGAAAAGGAGAGGTGACGGTCATGGAATCTATGTCTCGGGATGTATACAAACCCATGAGGGGGTTAGGGAATAGGGGGTAGGGGTGCCAGGGGCGGACTCAGCGAAGGAAGAATCACTTCTCGCCTTCCCAGGTGCCTCGGCCGCCGACCCTGATCCATGAACCCTGAATCCTACGAACTGCGAGCGCAGCGAGTTCAGTTCGGGAAAGGAGGAAGCAATCACTGAGGGTCGTTTCGGCGGGTCGGTTGACGTCCACCGATGATCCGGTCATGAATAGCGGTTGCATCATCCCTGAAAAGAACTGATTGGGATCTGTCCGAAGACTGATCAATGGGGAGCCAGTGCAGGGAAGGTGCGTCTCACAGGGGTCATTGACCCGGGGAAACCCAACGAGAATAGGAGAAAACAATGCGAATTCGAACACTCTTGGTACTGCTGATCACTGTTGCACTGTCGGCGCCGGCTGCTCTGGCTCTCAACGGAGACGATGAACTGTGGATCCCGGCGGCGGCGCGGGGAGAGGGTCAGGCCGGGTCCTTCTGGATGACGGATCTGACGATCATGAATGGCGGTGAAGAGGATGTCACCGTCGAGGTGGCCTGGTTGGCCAGAAACCGAAACAACATCGGTGCCGAGGGGGAGATGATCGACATCGGGGCCGGAGAGACGGTCGTATTTGAGGATGTGATCATGAGTCTTTTCGGCGAAGAGGCGGCCGTTGGAGCAATCCACATCGAGGTCGTCGAAGAGAAGGACGACGAAGAGGGTGACGAAGAAGATGAGGATTTCATCGTTGCGACCGCCCGCATCTACAATCTCGATGACGACGAGACATTCGGCCAGGGCTTCGAGGGCATGATCTCCGACGCGGCCGTCACTGACGAGGAAGCGGAGCCGACCCACGTCATCGGTGTCACGGACAACGACGCCTTCCGCTCCAACTGGTACGGCCTCAACCTGACCGAAGATGACGAAGAAGGCTGGGAAGAAGGGGAGGTGCT
>JAUWTC010000048.1 GCA_030609785.1 Holophagae bacterium | reverse complement strand
TTCCGTGGGATGGGTGCATCCCAGCGACAGAACGAGACAGAGGAAGAGGCCGAGGGAGAGAACGTTTTTCATGATGGCATCATAGCGGAAGACAGCTTCGAGACAAGGATGTAGTCATGCCTGCGCCGCTGTCAAACCTTTCGCCGCCCCGGTCGCTGCCGCTGAACCCGGACGCGGAGCTCGGACGCCGTCGCGGTCGCGGTCGCGGATCACGGCCCCTGTCGCCGCTGTCCCGGACCAGGCTGTCTCAAAACCTCTGTAATCCGTATCCGGCATGGCTCGAGAACGGGCCCTGACGGACCCGACTACTGGCCGACCGAATGACCTGATCGGCGATGGCAGACGACGAATGGCTTGTCGGGGCGTAGTTCTCGACGGTAGTGGCGAAGCGATCAGTCCGGCTTCGCCGTTGGCTGCGCCGTGACGGTCTTCATCCTCCCCCAAGGGTCGAGAACGAAGACCGACCTACTACCTTGCCCTCGGCGTTCCCGTGGGATAGGGCTGGGGCGGCTGCTCGGAGCCCGGCTTGTCCTCTCCCGGGTGGTGGGGGATGCCACGGGGCTTGGTGCCAGGTCGCCCTCCGGGCCCCCTGCCGCCAGGACGACCGCCCCCCTGCTGGTCGGGCTTGAGGAAAAAACGCCACTCGCAGTAGGTCGTCCGTCCCTCGTAGATCTTGATGCTCTCATCACAGGAGGTCGAGTGCACGCCGACGATCGGCCCGATCAGCTCACCTTCCTCGTTGCGTTGCACGCCATCGGGCAAGCCATCCCGACGCTGCCCGCCACCGCGTACCTCGCTCCCAAATCCAGGGGTGCCCGTCGGCAACGGCGTGCCTTCTCCGAGGCCGACAATCTGGCGCCCCACCTGACGTTCCTGCCCCATGAAAATAATGCCCCAATTCTCGGAATTAGTGATCGGGTCCTTCCACTTCTTGCGGATGACTTTGGGGTCGGCTTCCCAGATCTCCTTCATACGCATCGGGTTGCGCCCGTACTTGGCCTTGAAGATGCGAATCGCCTCGACGTACTGTTGGCCCCGGAAGATCAGTTCTGCTTCTCGCTCCCGCCGCATCTGAAAGGAGACGGCCTGCACGGCAACACCCATCATGATCGACATGATGGCGATGGTAATGACCAACATCACCAGGGTAAAGCCGGCTTCCCGTGGACGGTTTTCAGTCTTCATGCCGAACTCGGAAACCTGAGACCTGGGGCTTTGAATTCCCTGGATCATCGGTCGTCAGAACTCGGAGAAGGGCGTACCGTCGAGCGCATTACCCAGGGCCCCGGATTGTACGTCCATGATGCCCGTCCCGCCACCGCCCACATCGTCGTCAAAGGGCTGTAACTCCTCGACATCCTCGGCGTCGGCGGCAATCTCAATCCACGTGTCGGCACTCTTGGTGATCGGGTCGATCGGCATGAATCGAAGGTAGCCGGCATCGACCAGTTCCTGAAGGGATCCAGGGTACTCACCCCTGTCACCGAGGTATTGGTCGATCGAGGACCGTATCTGGTAGAGGTCTTCTTTGAGTACGGCCTCGCGCGCCCTCTTGGGAGCGTTTTGCATATTGGGCATGGCCACCGCGGCCAGGATGCCGATGATCGCAATGACGACGATCAACTCGATCAGGGTAAAACCGCTCTCACGGCACGGGGACATTTGACGACCCATCTCACCAATCCTTGTACTCGGTCCCATCAAGGGCGATGCTCTCCGAGAGAGAATAGACGTCCCACACATTCTCTCCTCCCCAGCTGTTGCTGTCCAACTCATCCTGGTAGGACTTCAGGCCCCACTCCTCTTCGCGGGTCATTGGGTCCATCGGAAGCTTTCGGAGGAACTTGCGTTTGATTTTCTGGCCGACCAGTTCGACCCCCTCGGCAAGGGTTTCAAGATCCGGGGGATAGCCCTCGGACCCCAACTTGATCGGGATCATGCCCTGGTCCGACAGGCGTTTGTACTCGTCGATCGCGGTCCGCATCTGGCGCAGGGCCAGGCGCAATTCCATCTCCTTGCGCCGCTTGACGGTGAATTTGGCCACCGGCATCGCCATGCTGGCCAGAATGGCCAGAAGGGCAGCGACCATGACCAACTCGGCCAGGGTAAAACCGCGCTCACGTCGATGCCATCGATACATAAGCCTCCTCAGCCCTCGGTGCCGCCGGTGACGAAAATCGCCCCATCGGAAGCCAAGACCGGCGCAGTCGTTCCGTCCACTCTCACAATACCGGAAGAACTGAATATCAGTGGCGCAGGACCCGGTGTCAAGGCCCTGACGGCCAGGGTTGCCAACACCTGAGGCATTGCATCTCCGTCGGCCACGACCAGATCGAGCACGATCAACCCCTGTTCGGAGTCGACCACCTGTTCAACGACGCCGATGGCAGGGGCGGCCTCTACGCTTTCGACGGCGATGCGCCGCGGGTCGAAAGTCAGAGTCACGGGGAGCCGATAGTTGTCGTATTCGCCCGAGCCGACAATCTGGATTTGGGTTGTGTCGTCGACCGCCAGTGAAATCACCGAAGGCTGGAGGTTGAGCTGCACCGGCGGTGTCGCCAGGTCGATCTCGAACGGCTTGGACACCTCTTCGAGGCCGAAGGCATCGTCAAAGCCGCCTTCGTCACCGTCCCCCGCCTCCAAGGCCTTGCTTCCGGGAGCCAGCTCGGTTCCCCGAGGCGTCGCGACCTGGCGCGGTTTGATGTTCTGCGGGAGACCGAATCCCCTCGGTTTGGACTCCTTCTCTTTCCTGGAGTCACCAGATGGGTCCTTTCGATCAGGCTGTCTGCTCCTTCTCGCGTCGAAGGGGCCGCGCGAGCCCGATCCCGAGGCGACACGAGGGCTGTTGGAGCCATAGAAGGAAATCCGGCTCTCGGTCCCGACCCACAGCGGCGCCAGATCCTCTTCGTCGATGTCCGGGAAGCGCACGATGTGAGGGGTGACGGTCATCACCAGGTCGGTCCTCTTCATCCTCTTGGTTTTGTTGGTGAACAACCGGCCCAGCCAGGGGATCTGTGAGAGGCCCGGAGTCTCGACCACACCTTCTGTCGAATCGGTACGGAACAGACCGGCCAACAGAGAGGTTTCGCCATCCTTGAGCCGATTGACCGAAGTGATCGTTCGCGTACCGATGACGACCGCTTCCTGGCTCGGACCCACGCTCACGGTCTCACCAATATTGGAAATCTCGACGCTCAAGTTGAGGGTGATTTCCCGATTGTGGTGGACCCGGGGTTCGACCTCGATCCGGATACCGATGTCCTGGTACTGGAACGACGTAATCGGCACGACATTGCCCCCGATATTGTTACCGGAGTTGAAGCTTGTCACGGGAATCGGGTACTTGTCGCCGATGTGGAGCTTGGCCTTCTCGCCGTCGGTGATACGCAGCTGCGGCTGGGCCAGGACCTCGGCCCGTCCCGAGGACTTGGCCAGGTTGATTATCAGACTGGGGATGTTGACGAAGGTGTTGGCGCTACTGATCTGGTCCAGCTGGTTGAGGAAGAGATTGCCGGCGGACCCCTCCTGGATCAGTCCCGTATCCACTCCCAGGGTGAAACTGTAGGTACTCAGGGTCATCCCCATATCGGAGTCGTCCGTCGTCGCTACCAGCAACAACTCGACGTCGATCACGACCTCGGCCTTGGCCTTGTCGTTGACCTTGATCAGCTTCTCGGCGATCGCAACCTTGTCCGCGGTGTCGCGCAGGGTAATCGCATTGAGCTGTTCGTTGGTCGCCAACCGGCGAGCTTCGATCAGGGCACGCAGGAGCTTGTCGATATCCTTGACCTCAGAGTTCGAGAGGAAAAAGGTCTTGATCACCAGATCCTCGTACTCCCGCCGGTTCTGGGGCGAGTCCTCAGCGACGATGATGCTGTGCTCGTCCAGAACCTTGTAAAAGTGGCCCGCCGCCTGGAGTACGATCTCGAGAGCCCTCTCTGCCGTGACATCGTTGAGTTCCACCGACAGCTTGTCGTCCTTGAGCTTGGGGTCGAAGAGCACGTTGAAACCGTAGGCCTTGCCCAGGGCTTTGTAGATTTCTCTGACCGGCTTGGGTTGGGGGAATTTGAGGGTGATCGGCTCGTCCGACGTGGGGTCGAGGATTGGAGGCTTTACTTTGGCCTCGGCGGCCCTCTTTTTCATCTCCGCCAAGGCCTGTTCCCCGCCGGGGCCGGCCAGAACTTCAAGATCCTCGATCACCCTGTCCAGCGCTTGTTCAGCAAACTGGTTGACCGGATCCAGTTCGGTCGCCATCCGCAGCTCGTTCCGGGCATCGTGCAGCCGACCCATATCCCTCAGCATGAGACCCTTGTGTAAATGGGCCTGGGAGGCCTTCTGACGGGCCCGGGTCAATTGCATTCGGTACTCGACGTTTCCGGGATCTTCGGTTACGGCCTCCAGATAGTGGTAGACCGCCGCATCCCAGTTCCGCTGCTCCACGGCCTTGGCGCCGTCGTGCGCGGTCTGCTTGGCCGTTGCACAGCCCATCAGGCCCACCAACACCAAGGCCGGCACCATTGTTTTTACATTACTCTTGTGCCAACGGAACACGCTTAATCTCCTTCTCCGGAAAACCCACAAAGCCGATCACGACCGACTCCAGATCAATGGTCCGAACAATGAACTTCGTCTCGAAGACCCCGCCCTCGAGCGCCACCTTGATCTCGGCGCCATCGTCCACCTTCTTACGAAACACGGCAACTCGCCGTCCAGGCGGGCCAAAATTTCCCAGGTATTCCATGGTGAAATCGGGTGGACGCACCCAACCGGGCGGCGTCGGGGTTGGGGACGGACGAGACGGCCGAGGCCGCCGAGTCGGCACGGGTACCGGAGTCGCCTTCGGACGGGGATCTGGGGTCGCCGTCGGAGGCGGTCCATAGAGGAAGGGATTCCGATCGGCGGGGGCCTCGGAGCCAACACCGTCGCCAACCTCGATCGAACCCAGCGTCGGCAACGAATGTGGTTGCCACGCGAGGTCTTCAGCCCGGCTTTCACCGCCGGCAAGGCCTCCCTCGCTCATCGCGCGGATGAGGAACCAGCCGCCGATGACCACCAGGATCCCGACTAGAATCAGCAACCGAAGGTTCTCGGGCTTCTTCATGAAGCATTCTCCGCTTCCGGAGTCGCAACAGGCACTTCCAGCCGCGTTCGGTCGACCAAAACGCGCAACTTCCCGATCTCAGCCTCGGCCAGGTAGGTCGATACCTGGAGCCGAATCGACAGGGTCTGAGACCTGGCGTCTTCTTCGCCCTTGAACGAGATGCTGTCGATGATCAAGAACTGGGGACTGGCCTGGAGGCTTCCAAGCAGGGAGCGAATCTGTTCATAGGTGCCCTCGACCGAGAACACGATACCGAAACGCACACCGCCGGTCTTGCTGTTGACGACCTCCCGGTATGAGAATCCGTCGGGTAATAACCCGGCACCCCGTGAGGCCGCACCAACCTCCCGCAGCACCGCCGTCATGCGATCGTCCAATTTGCCGAACAACTCGCCGTCGATGCGCTCCAGGGTCTCTCCGGTCTTCGCGACTTGGTCGCGCTCCGCTCGGGCCTGCTGGGTGATAAAGTCCAAACGGTCGATCTCCTGATTCAACTGCTCAATATGGTTTTCGATCAGACCTCGGCGCCCCATTGGACCGGAGGTCTGCCAGATCAGAATTCCCAGCGCCGCCAGACAGAAGGCAACGGCGAGAATCCAAACCGCTGCCAGGCGAATCCAAGGAAGAAGACGGGAATTCACTGGTCGACCTCCCCTTCCGGAAGGTACACGACCCGCATCCTGAAGAGGTACTCGGACGATTGCCCACCTTCCGGCCAGGTCTCACGACTGGGCAGCGGGTCGTCAAAATAGGGGTCAGCAACCATACGATCCAAAAGGTCCAGAAAACCTTCCCGGTCCTTCGATACGGCTTCCAAATCCAAAGTCACACCATCGTCGTCCAGAGACGGCGAAACGGACACTACCCTGACCTGCCACGGAAGGACCTCGGCCAAATGATCCAGGAGATCAGACCAGGAAAAGCGATGCTCCGCCAGGACTTCGTTGACCAACTCGATTCGGGCGCCCAGGCTTTGCCACGGTACTTGGTCCAACACGGCTGAGTGACCCGAAAACTCTCCGCCCAGCGCATCCCTGCGGAGCTGCAGCATATCCCGCCGAACGATCTGCTCCTCCAACGTCTGGTTGCTGGAGAGGAAGAGTCTGATGTTGACGGCGGTCAGAACCAGGCCGATCAGGACGGCGGCTCCAGTCAGAATCCACACCGGCCGCGTGTTAAAACGAGGCTTGGAGGCGAGGTTGGCAACGATCACGGCGCCCCCCCGTCCAGAACGGCCGCTATCGGTGCAAGCCGGGCACTTCCCAGGGTCGCCGCCAAGTGGGCATCTGGACAGACCTGCTGCACCTCGGGGACACGAACCGAAACACCCGGCTGTCCCTCGAGCAATCCGGCAATCGATCGGACTGTGTCCTCATCAGACGCACTGACGACAGCTTCGAAATCACCGTCGATCGCCATCGTGGTCCGGATGTAGCTCATCGCCAGGCCGACCTCCCTTTCCACGCCTCCCCAGGATCCTCCGGACTGTGGCAAAGGCTTGGTTCTGATCAAACGCACGCCACCTCCGGCGACAAACGCCATCGACAGCACCGAGTCCTCCTGTTGCACAATCACCCGGCGGGTGCCCAAGGACACCGGTTCCATCACCAAGGCAAAGACCCTGGGCAACACCAGTCCTGGGCTGATCCCTGCGCCCTCAAAAGCGCTCTCCAACTGGGCGACCGCCTTCTCGGACACTGCAGAACAGAGCACCTGCTTGTGGTCTCCCTCGGGACTCTGGATTGAAGCCGCGATGCGGAGATTGGCCGGAGCAACCGGCAGGAGCTTTTTCAGACGCCACCGAAGTACGTCCTGGAGGTCGGCCTGACGGCGAGGCAATTCCTCAGCCTCCATCAAGAAGCATCGAACCCAGTGGGTGGGAATGACAACGGCCACCCGGCGGGCGCCGTTGATCCTCTCCTGAAGTGAGGTCAAGAGACCCGTCAGGCGTTGCACGTCCACACTCTGGAGGCCGGCAACTCCCATTTCGAACAGGTCCTTTGGCACATCGACCGCGGCACAACGGTCGCCAGTCTTGCGGTCCCGGTGTACAACAACCACCCTGTGGCCGTCCAGGCTCCAGACTGTGTCCGGCGGAGGGGTTAAAAACAGCGTCTTCCAGTTCATTCGACGAACGTCACCTTGTTGATGTCATGAAGGGTGGTTTCCCCTGCGAACACTTTTTGCAGGGCGGATTCCCTCAAAAAACGCATGCCTTCAGCCTTGGCTGCCCTCTTGATCTCCGCCGCCGGTCGCCGATCGAGAATCAGCTGCCGGATGTTGTCCGACAGATTGAGCAACTCGGCAATCGCCAACCGCCCACGGAAACCGGTGCCGTTGCACTCGATGCAGCCGGCCCCTTCGTAGAAGACAAAATCTTGGTAGCGGTCCGGTTCGAGGCCGGAATCTTCCAGCAATTCGTCACTGACCTTGCCCTGCCGCTTGCAGTGGGGGCATATTTTCCGGACCAATCGCTGCGCCAAGACGCAGTTGAGGGCCGATACGAAGTTATAGAGGTCGACGTTCATGTTGAGGAATCTCCCGATGACGTCGACGACGTTGTTGGCGTGAACGGTAGTGAAGACCAGGTGGCCGGTCAGGGCCGCCTGAACGGCGATGCCCGCGGTCTCCTCGTCTCGAATCTCACCGACCATCACCTTGTCCGGATCGTGACGGAGGATCGAACGCAGGCCCCGCGCAAAGGTCAGGCCCTTCTTCTCGTTGACGGGAATCTGTGTCACGCCGGCCATCTGATACTCGACCGGATCCTCGATCGTAACGATCTTGTCCTCAGACGAGAGAATCTCCGCCAGGCACGCGTACAAAGTGGTCGTCTTCCCCGAACCGGTTGGGCCCGTGACCAAAACCATGCCGTAGGGTTCGTTGATGAACTTCCGCAGCTGCCGACGAGTGTCTTCTTCGAGGCCCAACACGCTGAGGTCCAGGGTCTTGAACTCCTCGTTGGTGCTCTCCTTGTCCAGGATACGGATCACCGCGTCCTCACCGTGCACGGTCGGCATGATCGAAACACGGAAGTCGATCGTCCGTCCCGCCATCCGTACCTTGAAACGCCCGTCCTGGGGAACGCGCTTTTCGGCGATGTCCAACTCGGACACGACCTTGATCCGACTGGTGATCGTCGAGTGGTGGCGTTTGTCGATCGCCTTCATTGCCTGGTAAAGCACGCCGTCGATCCTGTATTTGACGACAACCTCACGCTCCTGGGTTTCGATGTGGATGTCCGAAGCCCGACGCTGGATCGCGTTGAACAAGATCGTGTCGACCAAGCGGATGATCGGACTCTGGTCCGCCGTAATGCTGTCAATCGACAGCACCTCTTCGCCATCCTCGGAATCCTGCACCAGTTGAAGCTGAAAGCCCTCGGTCGCTTGATCCAAGACCCGCTGAGTCGACTCGGATTTTTCCAGAATGTCTGCGATCTGGGACCGCGGTCCGACCACGACATCCAGCGGCAAGGCAAGCAGCATCTCGATCTCGTTGACATCGACGACGTTGGTCGGATCGGCCATGACGACCTTCAAGACTCCGCCCTCGAGAGCCTGGGGTAGAAAGTGGTAGCGCAGCATCACGTCCACGGGGATCGTCCGGAAGAGTTCGGCGTCAACGTGAAATTCATCCAGAGGGTCGAACGGCAGGCCAAAATCCTCGGCCAACTGTTTCGCCTCGGCGATATCGCTCCCGACCTCGACCTCAACCTCGTGCTCGAGCATCTCCAGCGCGGTGTCCATGTGTTCGTTCGTTGCCATTAACCTACCCTATCTTCGTCACCAACGTGAGCAGGGGATAATACACTGCCAGCAACAGGCCGGCGACTACGACGCCCATCACAATGAGGATCATCGGCTCGAACAGGGCGACCATTCGGCCCAGCGCAAACTCGATCTCCTCGTCGAAGAACTCCGAGGTGTGGACCAACATTTCCGGGAGGGCGCCGGTCGCCTCGCCGACCCGCATCATCGCCAGCGCCATTGCCGGCGCAACCCTCGTATCCTCGACCGAGTCCGACAGGGGTCGGCCTTCCCTGACCTCCTGAACGCAGCCCATCAGTAACTTTGAGATCCACATGTTGTTAATTGAGGATGCCGCGGTGTCCAGTGCCGGCACCATCGGGGTCCCCCCTCCCAACAGAACCGAGAGTGAACGGCTGAACTGAGACAGGGCGAACAGATGTGCCAGCCGCCCGACCAGTGGAACCTTGAGTCGCCACCGGTCAGTGATCAACCGTCCGGTGGGAGTCCGTACCCATGCCTTGAAGGACACTACCGCCGCGATCCCCGCCAAGACCAACAGGAAGAAATTGCCCTGCACGAAGTCGGAAAGCCCCAACACGGACCTGGTCACCAGAGGCAACTCACTGTCGAATGAGACGTAGAACCCGGCGAAGCTGGGGATGACCTTGGCCACCAAGAGAATAATCAGGCAGACCGACAACAAGACCAGCACCGCCGGGTAGGTCAAGGCGGCGACGATTTTCTTCCGCATCTCCTCGACGATGCGTTGATACTCGACGAATCGTTGGAGCACACTTTCCAGCTCGCCCGATTGCTCTCCGGCGCGAAGGGTGTTGGAGTACAGCCGCGGGAAGACGTCCCCCAGCGAGAGAAATGCGTCGGACAGAGCGACGCCGGTCGTCACCTGCTGGTGAACCTTGTCCAGAAGGGCCTTGAAGTGGGGAGCGGTCTGTTGGGCCTTGAGCAATTCCAGCGATTGTGCCAGCGGGAGACCCGCATGGAGAAGGGTTCTCAGCTGTGTATTGAACAGGAGGAAATCGACGCTGGGCACCTTTTCGCGACGCCTCAGGAAGGGAATGCCCATCGCCGAACCGGCCCGGGTTACCGAAAAGATGTGAAGCCCTTCGGCCTCCAACTCGTGGCGCAGGGCCTCCTCCGACCCGGCCATTCGCCGGCTCTCCAGGACTTTCCCGTCAGGAGTCCCCAAACGACAGACGAACTCGGGCACGCGCCTATCCTTCCGGTAACGCCTTGATGATCAGTACCAGACCCTGGTCACTGTCCTCGGCTTCGCCCGCACCGATGACCACCTCCTGGTTCTGAGACAGCACAACCCGCGTTCTTAATATCTCTTTCGCGCCATTGGAACCCGCTCGCTCCAACACCAGCGGCCGGAGATCCAAACGGAGATTCTGGTTGGGAATACCGAAGGCAGTCGGTTCCATCCGGTGGTCCAACACCGTGACCGAAATCCTG
>JAUWTC010000166.1 GCA_030609785.1 Holophagae bacterium | reverse complement strand
TTCCCCAACCCCGGCCTTCGGGGCCGCGCAATCGCGCCCCCGCTCGGCCATTTTCTCAAGGGGCGACAGGGTTGGCATCGGGGGAGTCTCGCCCCTTGAGAAAAATGACCTCGGCGGCCTACGGCGTCGGCCGAGACTCGTTCACTCAGGGTGTCGCCGAGCGTTGCCCGGTAAGGCTTTCTTCGCAACGCCACCCCTGTCGGGAGTTCTGCCCGATGAAGAAAGCCATACCCGGCACGCGCCGCCCGGGAGGGGGCGCTCTTGGATATTGGAGTCGTTCTCAGCAGCAGGGTCGTCTTGGGCTCGGGCACGGGAACGGGCTCGGGTTCGGGCTTGGTCGCGGTCGCTGATGTCTGACGCGAATCACTGTCGCGGTCGCGGAGGCCGAAGACGGTCGCGGTTCACCGCCGCGGTCGCTGACGCCGCCTCCGCCCCCATGCAATCCGTTCGACGGATTGCCCCAAGAGAATGCTACGCTTGAACAGTCTACCCCCAGGAGGCCGCCATGACGCTCCGCACGGTCCTCGATCTCTACCGTCACGATTTCGAGGCGCCCCGACGACGCCACTATTCCCATCACACACCTTCCGGCTCGAGATCCCTTTCAACCGAAGCCTTTTTTGCCAATACTGCGGCAATTGCGGAGGGTCTCTCGGAACGCGGCGTCGGACACGGAGACCGGGTAATGATCCTGATGGACAACCGCCCGGAGTGGCACATGCTCGACCTTGCGGTCCTCTCCCTCGGCGCGGCCGATGTCCCGGTATACGCCACACTGACCCCGGAGCAAATCGCCTACCAGGCGTGTGACTCCGGCTCGAAGGTCGCAGTGGTTGACAGCCGGGCACAGATGGAGAAATTCCTCACCGTCAAGGACCGCTGCCCCAGCCTGAAACTCCTGATACAACTCGAAGGAGAACGGGAGCACGGCGTCGCATCATGGGACGACTGCATCACCTCAGGCAGCACCCGCAAGGCGGCGGAAAAGTTCTGGGACCGAGCCGCTACCCTCAAGCCTCAGGACTTGATGACCCTGATCTACACTTCAGGCACGACAGGTGAACCGAAGGGCGTTGCCCTGAGCCACGAAAATCTGATCCAAAACGTGCTCCATTCGGCCGATCGGATCCCGGTCACCAGAAACGACCTGGCATTGGAGTTCCTGCCCCTGTGCAACGTGTTCGAGCGCATGGTCGGCTACATCTATATGTGGCGGACGACGTCCAAGGCCTACTGCTCGGTCGACGATGTCGGAGATTTGATCGCCGACATCAAGCCGACCCTGTTTGCCGGTGTGCCCCGATTTTTCGAGAAGGTCCAGCAGGAGATCCTGGACTCGGTAGCCGGCGCCGGGCCTCTCAAGCGTGCCATCTTTCACCGGGCCCTGGACATCGGGCGCGACACCTCCCGTCTGAGGATTCGGGGGAAAGAGCCCTCTGGAATCTTCGCCCTACGGCATGATCTCGCCGACCGCATGGTGCTGTCCAAGATCAGGGAAGGCCTGGGAGGCCGCATCCGATATGCCATCTCCGGAGGCGCGGAACTCCCGATGCACGTCAGCGAATTCTTCCACGCCCTGGGCATCCGCGTAATGGAGGGCTATGGCCTGACTGAAACCTCGCCGGTCATCGCGGTCAACGGCGCCCAAAAGGGACATTTACGACTGGGAACCGTCGGGAAAGCTCTGGACAACCTCGACGTCAAGATCGCTCGAGATGGCGAACTCTGCGTCAAGGGCCCCAGCGTCATGCAGGGCTACTGGAACAAGCCCCGGCAAACGGCCGAAGCCTTCGATACCGACGGATTCTTCCGCACCGGAGACATCGTAGAAATCGACGACGACGGCTTCATCATGATCGTCGACCGAAAGAAGGACTTGATTGTCACCACCGGCGGAAAAAACGTCGCCCCCCAGCCGATCGAGGGTCACATCAAACAATCCCCCTTTGTCGAGGCTGTGGTGGTGTTTGGAGACCGGAAACCCTTCCTGGTCGCACTCTTTTCGCCCGCCTTCGAGGAATTGACGCGTTGGGCCGAGACCAACCGCCTGCAGTACTCCGATCGGGAGGGATTGATTGCTCACCCCGAGGTCGTCCAACTCTTCGATGACATCGTCGAGCGCCAAAACGCCGTCCTCGCCCGCTACGAACAGATCAAGAAATTTCGAATCCTCCCGGAACCCCTGTCGATCGAGGGCGGCCACTTGACGCCGACGCTCAAAGTTAAACGCCGGGTTGTCGAAGCCGATTTCAAGGGATTGATTGAGGGGATGTATGGCCAAGGCGGCTGAGCTGGTAACTGAGGGCAGAAACTGGAAACTCGAAACTGGAAACTGGACTCAGCGAAGCATTTGGCCCTCGATAGCAGGCTGGTGTTCCCAAAGAGCCTTGTAGGCGGTCAAATCCTGAGGGCGATTGAGGATACCAGTGGACATTGTGGACTTTATGGACCCAGTGGACTGTCCATCTCGTCCAGATCGTCCACTCTGTCCACTTCTTATTGAGCCGTTTCCAGTTTCGAGTTTCCAGTTTCCAGTTTCGTGTCAGCGATCAATACCTCGCACGCTCCCAGCGTATAGGGTAATCTGAAACTCAACATGAGAACCAACACCACCTTGACCCGCCTTTTGGGACTCGAACTGATTGTCGTTACCGGAAAGGGTGGCGTCGGGAAAAGCTCGATTTCGGCGGTCCTGGGCCGTTTGCTCTCAGACGCCGGCCGGCAAACGCTGTTAGTCGAAGTTGACCCCAGGGAAAACCTCCACCACCTCCTGGACGTTCCACCGTCCGGTGGCAAAATGGTCGAGGTCGCGCCTCGCCTACGGGTTCAGCACCTCCTGCCGCGGACGATTCTGGATGACCTCGTCCGGGAGAAACTCAAGGTCGGCCCTTTGGTCAAACGGGTCCTGGCAAGCCCGATCCACCAGCACTTCACCGAAGCTGCGCCGGGTCTCAAGGAGGCTGCGGTCTTCGGCAGATGCCTGCGGCTTCTGGAAGGGCATGGCCCCAGGGGTGTGCCGAAGCCTGACGTCGTCATCCTCGACGCCCCGGCGACCGGTCACGGTGCATCCTGGCTGGGTGCCGCCCAGTTGGTGTCAGACGTCATCTCATCCGGGCCGATCGGCCACATGGCCTCACTGGTCGCAGAATTTCTGGCGGATCCCGATCGCAGCGGCGTCGTTGTCGTCACAACCGGTGAAGAGATGCCGGTTCAAGAGACCCTCGAGTTCCTCGAAAAGATGGAGACCCGGCTGCATCGACGGCCGGAGTTGGTAATTGCCAACGCCCTCTATCCCGAGGTGCCGGAGGAGGCGCCGGAAGATCCGGAAGACCCCCTCTTCGACCTTTGGGTTCACCGTCGCGCCATCAACGAAGAAGAACTCGACAGGCTGGCCCGGGAGTGGGACGGCCCCGTGGCCCACCTGCCCTTGCTGCCCTTGGACCCCGGCCCCGCCCTGGTCGGCCGACTGGGGCGCCGACTCAAGACCGAACTGGGCGGTGGCGCATGATGATCAGCCTAAATCAACCGCTGATCATCGTCGTCGGCGCCGGTGGTGTCGGCAAGACGACCCTGGCCGCAGCCCTGGCTCTCGAAAAGGCACGATCCGGCGACGACACGCTGGTGATGACCTTCGACCCCTCTCTCCGGCTCAAGGACACCTTGGGTATCGGTGACCAGGGGGACGCTGACGAGGTCGATGTTGATGCGGGGACCACGGGTCGGCTGACCGCCAGCCTGTTGGACGCCCGACGGACCTTCGATCACTTGATCGAGAGTTATGCCCCGGATGAAGCGACCAAGCAACGCATCCTTTCAAATCGCTTCTACGACCACCTCGGCGGTTCGTTGGCCGGGATGATGGAGTACATGGCCTCCGAGCGCCTCTTTGAAGTGGCCAACTCCGGAAGATTCGACACGATCATTCTGGATACGCCCCCGACACGCCAGGCCTTGGATTTTCTGCAAGCGCCGGAGCGTATCGTCGGCTTCTTGGACACCGGCGGCCCCAAGATGGCCGCCAAATCCTGGTTCGATACTGAAGGCAAGCTCCGCGCCACCAAGAAACTCGGAATTCTCGGCCGCAACGTTGAGGCCTTCTTTGACCGTATGGTTGGTCTGGAACTCCTGCGGGACATGGCTGAATTCTTCCAGGCCTTTGCTCCCTTCTTCGACGGTTTCCGCGAGCGCGCCCTCGAGGTTCAGAAGCTGCTCGGGTCCCCGGATACGGTCTTCGTCCTCATCAGCGGCCCCGGCCCGCAGCGCGTCGCCGACACACTCTTCTTCGCCCGAAGGCTCAAGGAGGCCGGCTATCACCTGGGCCCGGTCGTCGTCAACCGGGTCCATCCCGGCGAGATTCAGACCGGAATCGCCCCCCCCGGGACCGAGAACGACGGACGGCAACTTCTGAAGTGGCTTGGAAGCCGGGACGCAGAAGGTGTCAACCACCTCCGAGATCTCCTGGGCACCAGCCACCCTCTGGTCGAAGTGGGCCTGAGGATGGACGAACCAACCGACATCGAAGCCCTGGGAGAGCTGGGCGAGATGCTGCTGCGGTAGGACCGCAGTTGAACATCCAACGTTCAACGCTCAACATTGAAGTACACGTTTGGGGTCGCCGGCTGTTTGGATGACGACGCTCGGTGCCAGCAATGTAGGATTTCGGTGACCGAGGTTTGAATTTTGTGGTTCACCCACCAGCATCGACCGGCGCCGGCCCACCACTATCAGCCCTCGGGCGCAACCTTCGAAGTTGAACGTTGGACGTTGGACGTTGAACGTTCTTCCCTGTGCAGCCGGCTCGACAACCGCCTTGCACCATCGGCCAGGGTCAGCCAAACCAGGGGCGTCACCAGGAACCGGAAGCGATGATTTTCGCCGACCTCGACCAGACTGCCGACGATGAGGACCCACAGCAGGGTCCAGATGACCCACAGCCGAAGACCCCACTCGGTCCCTTGCCCCAGCCGAAAGGCCCTCATCGCTGCGATGATCGAAATCAGCAGGGCCCCCAGAAAGGCCACCACCACCACCGGCGGGCTGCTCCAGGTCTTCTCGCCCAGTTGGAAAACCGGAGTCATCACGACCAGATTGTCCAAAAAGGGCGGATACGCCACGGCGGACGAGAAGAAACGCCGCACCGCGGTCCCTATTGATTTTGCATACACCTTCGGTTGCCTGACGATGACCTCGAGGGCGTCCGTCCGGCACCGGGCAGAGACGTCGACGAACCCACGATGGTTGAAGTTTGGATGTCCAGAAGACCTGAGGCGCTGCCCCAAGACCCCGATCTTTCCATCGGGGAATCGGCTGCCGGCGGCCGCCTCATACCGCTCCAACGGGCTGAACGGCTTGACCAGGGCGTAGGGCGACAGCACCCCGCTCGAAACCAGCGCCTCCCGGTCGGCCGGATCCAGTCTGGCCGTCGCCGTCTTGGCGAGGCTGAGACCCAACCAGGAACTGGGGCCGAAGAACCCAAAAACCACCTGGTTCTTGGCATACCACCCTGCGACCAACGCCACCGGCAGTAAAAGCACGGTGACCGCGCGCCAAATTCTGAGGCGGGGTTGGGAAACGAGGAGGATCCCGATCGACACAGCCACCCAAACCAGGTGGAAGAGGCTTCGGGTCAGGGCAATAGTCGTCACAGCCGCCACAAAGATGCCGAGACTCCCCCACCTTCCCGTCCGTCCAAAACGAAGCAGGGCAACACAGGCAACTGCCAGAAGGAACAGGACCGGAAAATCGTAAAAGAGCCAGTGCTCGTAGACGATCCAGCCGGGAGTCAGGGCCGCGACCGCCACGGCCAGTGCCGCCGTTCGCGGAGGCCAGTTCAGCTCCAGCAGGCCCGAGAACAGCACCAACGCCAACCCCAAGCCCAGACCTGAAAAGAACCCATGCAGCAACCAAGTCGCCCCACCCGGCGCCAGTTTGAGCGCAATGCCCACAACCAGGTTAAAAAGCGGAGGCTGCGCATGGAGAAAGAAAACGCTCTCGAGAAGTTGTTCTCTCAAGAAAATGGGGTCGAGGACCTGCCAGTACCAGCTGAGGGCATCGACGTTGAACCGGATGCCGGCAATCGCCAAAACGATCCGCTCGACGATGAAGATCCCGGCCAAGGTCAAACCGGCGCCAAATGGAGTGGCCAGATGGTCTTTACGAACGTTGAGAGTCATCTCAGACAGGATACTTGA
>JAUWTC010000031.1 GCA_030609785.1 Holophagae bacterium | reverse complement strand
GCCGGGCCCGACCACCCCCCGCCGTCGGGTTGAAAACAACGGGTATTGGCCGATCGTCGGACTCAGCCGTCACACCGAATCCTCAAACAACGAGCCCGTCCGGCCACTTGAGTCGAGACCCAGATGCTGATATGCCTTCGGCGTCACCACGCGCCCCCTGGGCGTTCGCTGGAGGAGACCACTTTGAAGCAGGTATGGCTCATTGATGTCCTCCAGAGTTCCGCGGTCTTCACCAAGGGATGCAGCCAATGCCTTCAAGCCGACCGGGCCCCCTTGGTACACGTCGATGATCGTCATCAGTAGGCGCCGATCGAGATGGTCGAGACCAAAGGCGTCAACCTCCATCTGCTGCAAACCGAACCGAGCCGACTCAAGCGTAATCTGTGCGTCCCCACGATGATGAGCAAAGTCCCGAACGCGCCTCAGAAGTCGGTTGGCAATCCGCGGAGTTCCCCGGGCCCGCCGAGCCACCTCGGCCGCGGCGGTGTCTGCGATCTGAATATCAAGAATTCGAGCGGACCGCCTGACGATCGTGGCCAAATCGTCCCGTCCGTAAAACTCCAGCCGACTGACGATGCCGAAACGATCTCTCAGCGGAGCCGTCAAGAGTCCGGTGCGAGTTGTCGCGCCCACCAGTGTGAACGGCGGAAGGGTCAAGCGAACACTTCGGGCGGCCGGCCCCTCCCCAATTATGAGATCCAGTTCAAAATCTTCCATCGCCGGATAGAGGATCTCCTCAACCGCCGGACTCAACCGATGGATTTCATCGAGGAAGAGGACGTCGCCCTCCTGGAGGTTGGTCAAGATGGCCGCCAGGTCTCCGGCCTTTTCCAGAACCGGCCCCGAACTGACGTGTAACTCCGCTCCCATTGCCACCGCGATGATATGCGCCAACGTCGTTTTCCCGAGGCCCGGCGGACCGAAGAACAGATTGTGATCCAGGCATTCCCCTCGATCACGAGCGGCGTTGATGAACACTGCAAGATTATCCGTCAAGCGCTCCTGACCGACAAAATCTTCCAGTGTCCGCGGCCGGATTCCCTGCTCGAAACTACGCTCAGCGCCCTCACGATCAGCCTGAAGCACTTCGCTCATGTGGCCAACCCTAGCAGAGCCGGGCTTGGAATGGCACAACCCACTGAGGATTTAGGGTTTAGGGATTAGGGTTTAGGGGAGGGACGCGGCGACCTCAGAAGCGGAGGATTTGCTCTGGTGAGACACTCCATCCCGCCGGTATTGCACCATGACAGCAGAGGCGCAATATCCACTCCATGGAGGGGCGATCGGCCCCTAAACCCTAACCCCTGGTCCCTAATCCCTTCTTCGTCAGGACGTCAGAATTTGAAGAGCCTGCCGAATCAGGCCGCCCAGGTCACCGACTTCGGGGAGGACCCGTGCCGCATTGACCGCCCGCGAAGCCTCGCGCTCCGAATACCCGAGATTGACCAGGGCCGACACCGCATCGAGCGCCGGATCACTCTCGCTCACGGCGCCGCCCACGTGACCCAGACGTCCCTTGAGTTCGAGGACGATTCGCTCGGCGGTCTTTCGCCCGACTCCGGGTGTCCGCTGAATCCGGGGGAAATCACCCTTTTCTACCGCCTCAGCCAATTGACCCGGAGACATCCCGGACAGAACCGCCAGTGCGATCCGTGGACCAACACCGGAAATACTGATCAATCGCTCGAATGCACCGAGTTCACTTCGGTCGGGAAATCCGAAGAGCACGATGGCGTCATCCCGCACGTTGGTATGAATCCACAACGTTGCGTGGCCGTCGGACCCGAGAGCCTCCCAGGACCGAAGTGTTGTTGACACCAGGTATCCAACGCCCCCGGCATCGATGAGCACCGTTCCGGGGTCGAGTTGTTGGAGCCGCCCCTCCAGCCGCCCGATCACGGTCCGACCTTCATCTCTGCCTCAGAATCAACCCTTGGGCGCAAACTGGGCCACCAACTGAGTGTTGACCGTCACCGAGGTTTCGCGCCTCCGCTCGTTGATGATCGCACTCATCAATTGATCGGCCCTTTCGCCCATCAATTGGCGGCGCTTGACCCCGCGATCTCCCTCGATCTCGGCAGAATCAACCAGCGTCAATTGTTCGACCCCGGCCAAGACGACGCCTCGCTCAGCCAGCGTGACAGGACCGACAACGTCACCGACACTGGCGACAAAGACCTCTGAATCAAGAGCCGGCAACACGCCAAGGGCGCCATAAGCCGTTCCCCGCCGATGAGCCTGCACATCAACGACCGTCGTGTTGTTTTCCTCGGCCAGCGCTGCAATGTCGCCACCGCCACGCCACGCCTCGGCAAGGGCCAGCCCACGCTCGTGTGCCAACGCCATCGCCCGGTCCCGCCGGAGATCCTGCTCGACCTCGGCCCTGGCGCTTTCGAAATCAGGCAGACCCTCGGGCCGGATTTCCTTGAGCTGCCATACGATCCAACCACGCGGTATCAATCGGGGACCACCCACGGCCCCTTCATCAGCCTCGAAGATCCGTTGGGTGAGCGCCGGATCGGAACCCGTTCCGGGAATCGTCTCTCCAACTCCGAACCGCGGACTCTCGTTGAGGGCCACAGCTTCGTCCTCGTCGGCGATCATCTGCCAGGCCTCATCGCTGTCCGGACGTTCACTGGTCACCCTCTTCGCAAGGGTGCCGGCCCGGACCTCAGCCTCGGAGGCGGCGTGATTCTCGAGATACCGGAAACGAACGTCTTCGATGACCTCATCCAAGGGACGAACTCGATCTGGACGATAGCCGACGACCTTGATGATGTGGTAACCAAACTGGCTCTTGACCGGACCAACCAGATCACCCGGTTTGGCGCCGAAGACTGCATCCTCGAATTCTTTGGGCATCATGTCCCGGCCGAACCAACCAAGGTCGCCTCCGCTGTCTTTGGTTCCTGGGTCGTCGGAGTGAACCGAGACCAGTTCGAGGAAATCGGCCCCTCCACGGGCCAGCTTCGCCACCCGATCAGCCTTGAATTTTGCCGTTGCGTCTTCGTCGGCGGCCGCGCCCTGACTCGTCCGGATCAGGATGTGGCTGGCCTGAATCTGCTCGCCCTCCCGAAAGTCATCCTTGTGTTCGTTGTAATAACCCTCGAGGTCGGCATCATCAACCTCGAGCAGGCGACGGAGCTTGTTGGTCTCGACCACCAAATAGCGGATGACCCGCTCCTCGTCACGACGGAAGTCTTCACGGTGACCGTCGAAATACTCTCGTGCGGATACCTCATCCACGCTGACTTCAGAAAGATAACGCTCATACCGGAGCTGGACCGCCTTGACCGTAGCCTGCTCCCGTTCCTGCCGAATCCTCTCATCAACTTCGGCGTCGCTGACCCAGATGCCCTCGATCATCATCGTCCGGAGTTTTTCCAGGAGGAGTTCCTCTTTCAGCTGCGCCTCAAATTCTCGGGGACTGGTCCGGTTGGCCCGGAGGACCCTCTTGTAACTCTCCTGGCCGACGAATTGCCCGGATGCATCAGTGAACGCCCCCAGGGAGAGGATCCGGTCCCGGACCTCTGCCTCGGAGGCGACCAGGCCGGCTTCCTTGGCCTCATCCAGCATCAGCTGGCGCTCGACCAATTGCTGAACTGCCTGCTCACCAAGATTGACCTGATCCTTGAACTGGTCCCAGTTGTCACCCAACTGCTGCTGGTAGAGTTCCTGGAGTCTGCGAACCTGCTCGATGAACTCCTGCTCGCCAATCTCCCGGTTGCCGATCTTAACGGCCGCTTCAGATCGACCGCCTCCCCCTCGACCAGAGCCCCAATCGACAAATACCAGAAGAACAAAGACGATTACCACGCCCCAGAGCACAAACTTCAGGTGTCTGAGATTGTCACGAAGCCACTTCAGAGCCATGCGCGTCTCCCCGTCCCCTTGGGATATCCTCACCGCCACAGCGGACTCGGAACACACCGGCCCGCAAAGGACGCGTCATTGAGGACCCCATAGGGAGTGTTCCCCGAAGACTCAACCCCCCGGGGGAGCGCAGTGTAGCCCAGGGGCCGCCGACACGCAAGGGAAACTGGGTAATAACTTGCCCCCCGAAAAGCAGCATGTTACTGTCCGATAGGAGGTTTATCCCCATTGGCCCGCGGTATCGAACTGGACTGGATCATCATCAAGATCAACACCATCGGCAAGATGGTCGCAGTGGGTCTCACTGCCGTGCTCGCCGCTGCGCTGTTGGTGTTCGTTCACTATCGAATGAATCCAACCCCCGACGTGGCCGCCCGCAGGACTATCCGGCAGGCCGAGCGTGCCCAGCATCGCGCCGAAAACGCCAGCCTCCCGGAGAGTTGGGAGAGTGAGGTCATCCAGGCGACCGGGCAGCTGACTGATGCCAAGACAGCCTACGGGGACGAGTCGTTCGAGGAAGCTCGCGACCTGGCAGAGAACGCCCGATCGCGTTTTGCTGCGCTTGCCGGTGCCGGAGCACGATCCACAGTAGGCGCGGGCCAGTTCCACAGCATCGATGGGCGTGTCACCATCCAGCACGTGGGGCACTCGGGCTGGGGAATGGCGAAGCCGAGAATGCCGGTTTTTAATGGGGACTTCGTCAAGACTGGTCGCCACGGAGCGGCTGAGATTCTCTTCTCTGACGGCACCTTGTTCCATGTTGCCCCCAATTCCCTCCTCGAGATCCACCATAGTGACCGGAGCGCCACTGACGCCGGCACGGTGAAAATGGTGGTGGGCAAGATCAACGTCTCCACCGGTCGTTCCTCCTCGATCGTAGCCACCAATTCGGTAGAAACCCGCATCGAACGAGACAGCCGTGTCGCGGTTGATGTCGGCGAGGGTGAAGCGGAAACCGTTGTTTCTACTTTTTCGGGACGGGCGGTCCTGCGCAACGACGCTGGGCAAGAGATCCGCTTGGCGACCCGCCAGCAGGTTTCGGCCACGAAGGAAGGATCGTTTGCCGAACGACGCCAGATCCCCGAGGCGCCAGTTCCCGTCGCACCGATGAACAACGCCGCGTTCGACATCCGCAACGATCCGGTCATTCAACTCAACTGGTCCATTGGTTCAGGTGCTCAAGGGGTCAGACTTCAGGTCAGTCGATCCAAGAACTTTCCTTCATCCAACCTCGATGTCGACTCGCCTGTGATCTCAGGCCCAGGGGCTCGGTTGCAGGCAATACACCCAGGGACCTATTTCTGGCGCCTGGCCAGCGTTCACTCTGACGAGATCATTTCCGAATGGAGCACGGTTCGCCGGTTTCGCATTCACTCTCGAGAACACCGGCAGGTCATTCGCGATCTCGAGCCGCCCGACCTTGATGTCGCACCGGTTCGCCAACTTGGTCATCTTTTCATTGTCGAAGGACGGACCGAGATGGGGGCAACGATAACGATCAACGGCACCAACGTCGAAACCGACAACCAGGGCCGCTTCCGAAGGGCGGTTGAGGTTCACAGAATCGGGTGGAATGATATTGTCATTCGTTCCACCGACCCGGCCGGAAATCAAATCAGCCGGCGGGAACGCGTTTTTCTGGAGGAATTCTAGATGTCATTTTCCAGCCTCCTCGGGCTGTTCTCATCCGACCTGGCAATTGACCTGGGCACGGCGAATACGCTGGTGTACGTCCGCGGCCGCGGAATTGCGGTCATCGAACCTTCGATCGTCGCGGTCAACCGGGTCACAAATCGGGTCGAGGCCGTCGGTGCCAAGGCCAAGGATATGTTGGGCAAGACCCCAGGGAACATTCAGGCCATTCGACCGATGAAGGACGGCGTCATCGCCGACTTCGACGTCACTGAGAGAATGTTGGAGCACTTCATCCGCCAAGCCAACGGACGTTCGTTCCTCGTCCGGCCCAGAATCGTCATCTCGGTGCCGTCCGAGATCACACAGGTCGAAAAACGGGCAGTCAAGGACACAGCATTGAAGGCGGGAGCCAGCGAGGTCTTCCTGATCGAACAGGCGATGGCAGCGGCGATCGGCGCCGGTCTGCCAATCACCGAACCTTCAGGCAACATGATTGTCGACATCGGGGGCGGCACTTCGGATGTCGCAGTAATTTCCTTTGCCGGCGTCGTCCATGCCCGCTCGGTTCGTATCGCCGGCAACGAGATGGACGATGCGATCATCTTGTACCTGAAGAAGAAGTACAACCTCCTTCTCGGCGAACGGACAGCGGAGCAGATCAAGATGGAAATCGGGTCCGCCTACCCTCTCGACGAACCGTTGACGATGGAGGTCACTGGAAGAGACCTGGTCGAGGGCGTTCCCAAGAGCCTGACAATATCCGACGAGGAGATTCGAGAAGCTCTGGCGGAAACCGTCAGCACCATTATCGACGCCGTCAGAAACGCTCTGGAAAAAACACCGCCGGAGCTGTCGGCAGACATCATGGAAAAGGGCATCATCCTCGCCGGAGGGGGATCGCTCCTGAAGAACCTCGACAAACGCCTCCGGGAGGAGACCGGGCTTCCGGTCAGCCACTGTGAAGATCCCAGTTCGGCCGTCGTTCGGGGAACCGGCATGATGTTGACCAATATCGATCTCCTCCGGAAGATCGCAATCGATTGACGGGGGCCTTCGTGTGACGAGTGGACCATGACCCACCGAACGCTTCTATACCGTTCGCTGCTGCTGTGGGCCCTCTTCGAAATCGGTGCGGCAGCTCAGGTCCGTGGACCCTCGGGAGCTTCGGTTCTGACATCATGGATGCGGGCCGTGATCGCTCCCCCGGTCGCCCTCGTAGAGTATCTGGCTCACACTGTGGGCGACCTGGCAGGCGGTTTCGGGGACGCTCGTTCGCTTGCTTCGAAAAATCGGCTGCTGACGGAGGAGTTGGCAAACCTCAGGAGCCGAAATGCCGCCCTCCAAACCGACCTCCAAGCCACACTTCAGGCAGCCGAGAGCCTGCGGACCCTCCCAATGTTCTCCGGCACCCCCGCCAGATGCCTGTACCGAGATATGGGGCGGGGACTCCTGTTGGTCTCGATGGACACCGATTCGCCGCCGTCGATTGACCGTGATACGCCGGTTCTCGGCGCCGGCGGCGTCATCGGCCGAGTCATTCGCGTTGAGGGCCGGAATTGTTGGGTCGAAAGTCTGACCCGCTCAGCCGCAGCTGTCGCCGTCACCACTCCCGACGGGTCGATCCAGGGGTTGGCCGAAGGAACCGGGGGGCCCAACCTCGAAATCCACTTTGTGTCCCACCGTGCCTCCTTAACCGTCGGTCAAGATCTGGTGACCAGCGGCGCAGACGGGATCTACGTACCGGGCTTTCCCGTAGCACAGATCATCTCAATTCGTGAAGGCGGCGGACCCTTCTTGGAGATTACGGCGCGTCCGGTGGCCGACCCCACCACAATTCAATCCGTCTGGCTGATCGACGACGGCGACGCCACAGAGGTTGGCGAACGGGAAGGGTCATGAAAGCCGGCCTGAAAATCCTCGCCCTTGTCGCCGTCACCCTGGCACTACAGCGCCTCCTTGGGCATCCCAAGGCCTCAGTACTGGCCGCTGCACTCCTGCTCCCGATGCCGTGGATCGTCGGCCCCCCACTCCTGGGTTTCGACCGTCGGTGGTACTGGCTGTCTTTCCCGATCGGCCTCGGCTGGGATCTGCTCTTCGAGCCGGTCATCGGCGTCGGCGCGATCGCCTGGAGCGCCGTGGCTCTGATTACCTGGATCGGAACCTCCATCGCCGCTGAACGAAGGGCCAGCGCCTGGTTTGCGGCCGGTGCTGGAGGCACCGTGGTGTTCTGGCTCATTCGATTCGTCTGTTATATGCCACTGGACCTTCCGGGAACCCCGATCTGGTCATGGATAGGTACATCCGCTCTCCTGACCGGAGTCTGGTGCGCTGCGGTTTATGGCGTGATGGTCTTGGACCTCCCCGCACGGTGGCGGCAATGGCGGGCCCGCCGGCTTCGGTGATGAGGATCCGCACTGATCCCGTTCTTTTTCGACATCGCTCTCGGGTGGTTATCATTCTGGTTTTCGGGGTGCTCGGCCTCCTCCACCTCAAACTGGCCCAGCTTCAGGTCATCCAAGGCGATGCCTGGAGCCAACTGGCTGAGAACAACCGGCTCAGGAGGATTCCCGTTCCGGCGCCCCGTGGGCGGATCTTCGATCGGCAGGGGGTGGTGTTGGCCGACAACGCCCCGGCCTGGCAACTTCTGGTTTTCCCCGATGAGGCCGAAGACCTGGAGCAGACTGTCGCCTTCTTGACCGATCAGGGCATCATTGAAGGCAGGGACCTCCGTCAGAAATTTGCGGCGCGGAGGATCGGGACCATGGCGCCCCTGGTCGCCGCCGAGAACTTGAGTTGGGAGCACGTCGCCCGCGTTCGTGCTCATCAAAGCGATTTTCCGGAGCTCTCAATCGTCGGCGGTTTCCGTCGATCGTATCCCTGGGCCAAGACCACGGCTCATGTCGTCGGGTACCTTCGAAGACTGATGGAGGGCGAGACTGGGGGTCATGACGACTTTCAACCGGATCAGTTGATCGGCGCCATAGGCATCGAGAACCTTGGCGAGGACCGTCTTCGGGGTGTCAATGGCGAACGCCGTGTCGTCGTGTCGGCGGTGGGACGGCAGTTGGGAATGGTGGAAGAAGATGGCGCAATTCCCGGCCGAGACCTTGCAGTGACGATCGACACCCGAATCCAACTGGCCGCAGTCGAGGCACTGGGCGATAACGCCGGGGCCGTTGTCGTTCTTGACGTTAACACCGGTGCTGTTCGGGCCCTATACTCCTCACCGAGTTTCGATCCCAATGTGTTCAGCTCCCGGCTCAGCCCCGAGCAGTGGTCTGAAATCTCGGACGATCCCCAACACCCACTTCAGAACCGATGTTTTCAGGGCACCTACCCTCCGGGCTCGACGATCAAGCCCTTTCTGACGCTCGCAGGGCTTGAAGAGGACCTGATCGATCCCCAGTGGTCGGTCTACTGTCGGGGCTCGATCACGCTCTACGGTCACACCTTTCGATGTTGGCGCCGGGGAGGACACGGCACCGTCGCCATGAGACGAGCCCTCGAGGTCTCCTGTGACGTCTATTTCTACCTCCTGGGCCAGAAACTGGGTATCGAACGGATGGCCTCATGGCTCGAACGTTTCGGTTTCGGACGGCCGACGGCTCTGGGCCCCGCCCAGGAGGCTTCCGGCCTGATCGGAACTCCCGAGTGGAGCCGTCGGGTTCGGGGAACACCCTGGTACGCCGGCGAAAGCGTCTCAGTGTCCATCGGCCAAGGACCAGTGTTGGTCACCGCGATCCAGATGGCTCGGGCGTTTGCCATGCTGGCCAACGGCGGCTATCTGGTACAGCCCCATCTGATTCCTCCAGCGACGCCTGCTCAGTCCGAGTTCATTCCTCTCGATCCTTCCGGCCTCAAAGTGGTGGTCGCGGGATTGGAGCAGGTTGTTTCCGGCTCGGAGGGAACCGCACGAAGTCTCAAAGAACTTCCCGTAGCGGGGAAAACCGGTACCGCTCAGGTCGCACGTCTGCCGGACGAGGGTTCGAACGTCGAGCGCCCACACCACCTCCAGCACCACGCCTGGTTCGTCGGGTGGGGGCCGATTGACGATCCGGAATTTGCGGTTGCGGTATTGGTCGAGCATGGCGGCGGTGGGGGATCGGTAGCGGCGCCGGCTGCCGCGACGGTATTTCGGGCCGCACTCCAATCCGGCCCCGGGGCCCTCGAGGCCGGGCCTCTTGATTTCGGAGAGGGGGGGTAGGACCCCAGATGCAGCACCGGGTCGATACCGGATTGATGTTGGCCGTCGTCAGTGTTCTGGCGGCCTCATTGGTCAATCTCTACGGGGTCTCATCAGCAGTTGGGTCGGGGCTGTTGATGCGCCAGGCGATCTGGATTGTTATCGGCCTGGCCCTCCTGTGGGCCTGTTCCTTCGTCCGTGCAACCTTTTGGGAAAAAGCGGCCCCGAAAATCTACGCCCTGTGTTTGATCGCCCTGGTCGCCGTCCTGATCTTCGGTCAGGTCAGGGGCGGGACACGAGGCTGGTTCGTGCTCGGACCCATCAGCCTCCAGCCGTCAGAGTTTGCCCGCCTCGGCACCATGCTGATGGTCGCTGCCTTCTTGGGAAAACGAGAAGAAGACCGTCTGGACT
Organism: Holophagae bacterium; assembly: GCA_030609785.1. Lineage (GTDB taxonomy): Bacteria > Acidobacteriota > Thermoanaerobaculia > Thermoanaerobaculales > Sulfomarinibacteraceae > DAOWGJ01. The sequence goes on along the minus strand of JAUWTC010000031.1, from coordinate 1,470 downwards.
TCACGGCATTCCTGATCGTCAGTGCCATCGTCGCCGTCCCCGTCGCCCTTGTTCTTCTGGAGCCCGATCTCGGGGTTGCACTGACCTTCGGCCCGGCCCTGGTGATCGGCTGGTGGCTGGGCGGCTTGAGGCCTCGAGTGTGGGTCGTCGTTGCGTTGTTAGGCGTGATCACCGCCGGGGTTGCATGGACGACCCTGCTCAAACCCTACCAAAAGGAACGGGTCCTGACGGTCCTCGACCACGATAGAGACCCCTACGGCGCGGGGTACCAGGTTCGACAGAGCCGAATCGCCGTGGGTTCCGGTGGCCTGACCGGCGAAGGCATCGGTCGGGGATCCCAGTCCGTGCTTCGGTTTCTCCCGGCCCAGCACACGGACTTTGCGTTTGCCGCCTGGGCCGAAGGCACAGGTTTCATCGGTGGTTCCGCCCTTCTCATCGCCTTCGGAGTCATTCTCTTCCGACTGGGAATGCTGACCGAAAGAACGGAGCAGCGCTTCGACCTCAGCTTTGCAGCCGTCGTTTTCGCATGGCTTGCCTTTCAGGTCATCGTCAACCTCGGCATGGTCCTGGGCTGGCTTCCGACGACCGGCGTCACCCTGCCCCTCTTCTCGTACGGGGGCTCGTCCGTGATCTCGACCTGTGCGACACTGGGTATCGTACAGTCGATCTGGCGGCACCGCTTTGTGAATCAATGATGCGTTCCCTTCTCTACCTCTCCGTCAATCCGGTGGAAACCCGGGTGGCCCAGCGTGAAGATGGGCGGTTGGTGGCCTACCGCACCGAACGGCTGCGGACATCTTCGGTCGTGGGGAACCTCTACAAAGGTCGGGTCACCAGCGTCCTGCCGGGCATGCAGGCGGCCTTCGTCGATGTCGGCCTGAACCGCGACGCTTTTCTCTACGTCCGTGAAGCCGGAGGCATCCTCGACGAGTTCAGCGAGATCTTTGCGCCCCTCGAAGGCGAAACTGAACCGCCGGACCTCGGTACATCGGCAATCGACGACCTCCTTCAGCCGGGACAAGAAGCACTGGTCCAGATCGTCAAAGATCCCTTAGGCTCCAAAGGCGCCCGGCTGACAACCTACATCTCCCTCCCGGGCAGATTCCTGGTGTATCTGCCGACAACACCCCAACTCGGGGTGTCACGTCGCATCGTCGACGAGGCGGAGCGGGAGCGACTGAGGGAGATTATCGGCGCCATCGATCAGCCAGGCGGGTGGATCGTTCGAACCGCCGGCGAAAATCAAAAGGCCGAGGACTTGGAAGCCGACGGACGCGCCCTGCAGGTCCTCTGGAATCGGGTGCAGGACGCCGCGGAAAAGACCGCAGCCCCCGGCCTGATCCACCGAGAGTTGAGTCCGGTCTTGAGGACCATTCGCGACATGTTCACCAGGACGATCGATGAATGCTGGATCGACGACGAGGAGGCATTCCGGGAAGTACTGGATTTCCTCGAGCACTCGGACCCCGG
>JAUWTC010000366.1 GCA_030609785.1 Holophagae bacterium | reverse complement strand
TACATAACTCCGGAATACTGAAAGCAGACAAGAAAATCGAGCAAAAACACAATTGAACCGCAAAGACCGCTAAGAGTTTTAATCTCAATACCTTCTTTGCGTTCTCTTTGCGGTCTTTGCGTCTTCGCGGTTCAATTTTCTTCTTGGCCCAGCCGCATCGATGTCGTTTTCTAAATTTTGCAGGTGGCCAAGCTGATAGCTTAATATGGCTCCATGAGCGCCTCTGAGATTATCGTCAAACCTGTTCGGAAGCCCTGGCCTGAGGCAGTCGTAAGATCGTTGGTCCAGGCTTTGTCGGCTGCGCCGGACGTCGCCTTTGCGCATCTCGTCGATGCTGGCGTGCCCGGACAGGGCGAGGTTCATACCGCTCTTTTCGTTTGGCTGCAGCCCGGGGCACTTCGATCGCTGCGGCGGGTCCTCAACCAGGTGTCGGCGATCGTTTCAGGCGCCCTGCCCGACGGAACGGCGGTCGATGTCATCATTCTCAATTCGGCTCCTGAGTTGTTGGAGGAGGTAGAGGCGGTCGGGGGACTGATCGTGGAACGCGATCCGGAGGAACGGCGCCGAGCGCTCGAGGCGGCTGCTGCCGAACCGATCGAGGGCGAAGGAGACCATTTGCGACAGGGCCCGTGGTGGTGGCCGTTTTGACGGACCCGGCAAGACTATCCGGATAGAAAACGAGCACAATTGAACCGCAAAGACGCAAAGAACGCAAAGGGAACGCAAAGAAAATATTTAAGACAAAGCACTTAGCGGTCTTCGTGGTTCAGGATCTGATGCTGGGTTCGCATGTGTCCCCAGTACCTTACGCTTTCGGGTACTTCTTTCGTTGTTTCTCGAGCCAGGCGGTGCTTCTCAGGTACAGGGGCTCGACCGAGTTCGCGCAGTAGCGGGCGACGACGTCGGAAGCTTCGAACCGGTAGAGATTGAGGGAGAGGTCCTCCGGAAGCAACATTTGGATCTCGTCGACGATGTTGAGGAACGCTTCGTTTCCTTGAGAAAAGAACCTACTCTTGACCGCCATGACCATGCTGGGTTGCGGGGTCTCTTTTTCTTGCTGGAGCGAAAACAAAAAGACTGCCTGGATCACGGATTCGCCGTGCGCGAAATCACGGACGCGGGCCAGGAAGTCCTCAGGAAGGGCGGTTTCGTCAATCTTCTTGAGTTTGATTCGGGTGCCAGTGTGAATCTTTGTTTGGTCCATCGGTTCTCCCTATCGGTGCCTCATTCTACTCCGACTTCGGGGATAAGTTGCGTTTTTCAAGAGGCCCCGCTGAGAATCTCGAAGGAGTCAGTCGGTCCTCGTTCGGATCCTGCTCCGCCGGACTGGGTTACCATAATCCTGGGAGGGCCGGTGGAAGGGACAGTCGTCGTAATCGCCGCCCATGCCTTCGAAGCCAGGGCTGTGGCCGGCGTCGGCAGGGGAGTGGTCAAGGAACCCTGGGGCAGCTGGATGCTGTATCGGGGTGAGATGTGGGACATCCCCCTGGCGGTGATCCGGTCTGGTCCGGGCAAGGTGGCTGCTGCGGCGGCGACGCAGGCGGCTATTCAGTACCTTGACCCGGCGGTGATCGTGAGCTTCGGGGTGGCCGGCAGTCCTGATTCGTCGACCGAGACCGGCACGATGGTCATCGCGAGGACGGTGGTCGATGTCGCCCTGGAAGAACTCGGTGATCTCCCGGTTGAGATTCCCTCCAGATTCGAGTCTCCCACAGCATTCCGGGATGCATTTCTCAGTGTGCCGGGCAGCACCGAAGGGCTGGTCCTGTGTTGGGAGGGGCAGGTAGTGTCACCGTCCCGGCGTCCGCCGACTGATGATGGTATACAGGGCGGGCCCTTGGCCGTCGATTGGGAAAGTGCCGCGGTCGCGCAGGTGGCGCAGATGTGGAACATTCCGTGGGCGGTGCTCAAGGTGATTTCAGATCATGGAGAGGAAGATCGCCTGAGGCGGGTTGCGGTCGTGGCGAGAAGGCCCCTACAATGGGCCGCTGAGGTCTTTCGGAGAGCCTGTGCCGCATATCTGGGCGAAAAACCCGGTGGGGCCGAGGGTCAAGACGAGAAAGTGACGAGGCGGGAGGACCAGGGTGAAGATCGAGAAACGTCAGCAGGATGATGTCACGGTCGTGATCATCGAGGGTGTGATCAAGCTGGGTGAGAGTGCCCGACTGTTTTCGGACTACCTCAAGGAGCTGATCGAAGGTGGCACCGGGTCGGTGTTGATCGACATGACCGCGATCGACTACGTGGACTCGACGGGGTTGGGGGAGCTTGTGGGGTACCTGCAGCGATTCGAGGGCCAAGGCCGACGCCTTGCGCTCCTTCGACCCCAGAGCCGGATCCTCAACCTTCTCAAGGTAACCCAACTGGATAAGGTTTTTCAGATCTTTACGGATGACCGCAAAGCCATCGAGACCCTGAAGGGGTAGCTCTCGGCTGGGCCACCGGCGCCTCATGGGCGTTGAAGTGGACATTGTGGACTCGGTGGACCCGGTGGACTGTCCATCTCGTCCAGATCGTCCACTCTGTCCACTTCTTATTGAGCCATTTCCAGTTTCTGGTCTTCAATCCGGTTCTCTTTTATTCCAAATCTGCCGTGTGAGGAGTCAGTGCCCTACCTACTTGATTTCGTGCCTCCAGCCGAAGGGATCGTCGATTGCCGCGGTCTGGATGCCGACCAGTGAGTCGTACAGCTGTTGCCAACGTTGGTCGAACGGGAAGGACCAGGTCTTCTCACCGTCGGCCACCTCTCGAATCCAGGTAATGACCGCTGCTGTGCCGCACGCGGCGGCAGCGTCGATCTCGTCGAGCTCCGCCTTGTCGATCAGCCGTTCCTCGACCGGCCAGGAGTAGATTTCGCGTGCGATCCGGAGGAGCGACCGTCGGGTAATTGACGGCAGGACACTGTGGGAGTCCGGAGTGATCAGGCTCTCACCTTTGAAGGCCAGGAAGTTGGCAGCACCGATTTCCTCGATATAGCGATGTTCTTTGGGATCGAGGTAGATCGCCTCGGCGAAGCCCTCCTGTTTGGCCTCGGCGCACGGCTTGAAGGAGCAGGCGTAGTTACCGCCGGCCTTGATGTGGCCGGTACCGTAGGGTGCCGCACGGTCAAATTCGGAGATCCTGAAACTCTTGCCCTGGTCGGGCCCGAATCCTCCGTTGAAGTAGGGACCGACCGGCGTGACGAAAATTCGAAAGACGTACTTTGAGGCCGGTTTGACGCCGACATTGTCCCCGATGCCGAGGTAGAAGGGCCGGACGTACAGCGAGGCGCCGCTGCCGTAGGGCGGCACGTAGGGCAGGTTCGCTCGTGTCACTTCCTCAACGCCCCGAATGAAAAGATCCACGGGGACTTCCGGGCCCTGGAGGTAGCGGGCGCCTTCATTCATCCGGTTGGCGTTCTCCGCGGGGCGAAAGGCGTAGACTTTGCCGTCGGCGCCGGTGTGAACCTTCATACCCTCGAACAGCTGCTGGCCGTAGTGGAGGCACTGACTGCCCTCGGGCAGGGTCATGGCGGTCTCTTCGACGACGCCTCGAGCTCTCCACACACCGAGTTCGTACACCGCCTCGAACCGATAGGGGCATGGGTGGTAGTCGAAACCGAGATTACCGAAGTCGAGATTGACCTTATCATTGTCGCCAGTGAAGTAGTACCGCGGTTGAGTCATGGAGGCTCCTTTTGGCGCGAGAATCAGAAGATGCCGGGCCTTGCGAAAACGGCCCCCCAGCATACCGGG
>JAUWTC010000404.1 GCA_030609785.1 Holophagae bacterium | reverse complement strand
AGTCAGCTCCCTGGAAGCCATCTTCATCGCTCTGAACAGGTCGGGTGTGCAGTACCTGGTGGTAGGGGGGTTGGCCGTCAACGCGCACGGTTATGGTCGAGCGACTTTTGACATCGATCTCGTTGTTGACCTTGACCCCGACAACGTCAATTCGTTGTTTCAAGCGCTCGCTGAATTGGATTTTCAGCCACTCGTGCCCGTCAGTGCCGCGGATTTCGGAGATCAGCCGACTCGAAATCTATTGAAGACCGAAAAAGGTATGGTGGTGCTGCAGTTCTATAGCGAACACCACCGTACTACCCGAGTCGATGTGTTTGCCTCGATGCCCTTTGATTTTGAAAAGGAATATGGGCGAGCCATGTGCGAAGAAATACGGGACGGTGTCCCGGTCCCGTTCGTATCGTTGCAGACGCTGATCCAGATGAAAGAAAAGGCCGGCCGGCCAAAGGACCTTGACGACCTTGAAGCTCTAAGATGGCTTGCTGCGGAGGCAGACAATGCACTCTGATACCCAAGGCAGAGAGGGGCTCATCGATTGGAGCTCGTGCTCCTGGCAAGGTGCCCGGGAAGCTCATATCAAGGCATTTCGAGGACTCTGTTTTCAGGACAAACTGCAGACCCTGGAAGAGTGGTGCGAGCTATCACGGTCGATGATCGCCAGGCGGCAACGCCGGGGCCTGCCGACTATCCCTCTGCAAACCGACGATCCAGCAACCAAAAGCGCGCAACTTGGTCGAACCGGTACCCGGAGGAACCCGGGTCCTGCGCCCCAAACTCCCAACCTCTAACCCGCACCTTTTGCCAATGATCTGCTGTGGCACGAATTACACAGCAATCTGTTGCGTTTGTATAAATTCGCTCATCGCCTCGGAACCGAAGTCGAACAGGGCGCCCTCGACCTGCTTCAATCTGATTTCCATCTGCCGCCAGGTGAGGTCCCGCATTGTTGATGTCTTCCAGCTCGACAATTTTATTGAAGAAAAGTGAATTGAAGGGTCGCCGGCCCAAAGAAACGGTGGGTTCTGGCACTCCGTCCGGAATTCGAGGATAATCCCGGCCATGAGATTTTCAACGACGGCCGTGTGCGGTGGTGTTTTCTTGTTGGTCTTGACGGTTGCCTGCATCGCTTTCGGCGGTGTGACTCCCCCTCCGGATGAGGCGGGTTCAGGTTTTGAACCGGTCGAGAGGACCTTGCCCAACGGCGCCAGGGCCCTGCTCTGGCCGCGTCCGGGGTCGGGCACGGTCCTTCTCACGGTGGCCGTGCCGGCGGGGTCCCAGAATGAACCGGTGGAGATGGCGGGCCTGTCGCACTATCTGGAACACCTGCTCTTCGACGGATTCGACGATCTCGATGAGCGTGGCGTCACCGAGGCCTTCGAACTTCGATCGGCCTATGTCAATGCCTTCACCCGCGATCAGGCGACGGTGTTCTTTGCATTGGCGCCGGTCGAAGAGGCCCAGGAGACGGCACGGCTCCTCGTCGGCATGCTGACGCGCTCGAAGATCGTTCCGGCAACATACGAAAAGGAACGCAAGGTCATCCTCGAGGAATTGGCCAAGGACAACACCAACCCGGACCAGGTCAAGGACGAACGCCTCCGCAGTGCTCTGTGGCGGGGGACACCGCTGGAGCAACCGGTCGGTGGTTTCGAGAAAACGGTCGCCGCGACCGATCGCGAGACGGTCGTGCGGTACTGGAAGGACCGGTACGGGCCAAGTTCATGGCGCATCCTGATCACGGGCGATCTCCCGATCGACGGACTCCAGGGAGTCCTCGACTCGATGGCGCCACTTGATACCTCCCCCGCACTGCCCCAGTCTGATGACCCCCTCGGATGGGCCGGATGGGGTCAGTGGGAGGCTGTGGAGGCGCCCGAAAACACGGGTGCTGGCGGCGGTATGCCGTCGATGGGTGGAATGGGCCGTGGTGGACCACCGAAGGCCTCCGGTCCCGAGGGCGGCAGCCTGGTGCTGGTCATCGCGGCGCCCAATGATTCCAGGCGGACCGAGTTGGAGGTTCTCGCCCGTTGGCTGGGGGATTCAGACGGCCCGATTTCAAATGCACTGGTACCCGAATATGCAACCTCCATCGGTGTTTCTCTGGAACCTCGTTACGGACGCGACGTCCTGAACATCGAGGTGACGGCTACGCCTGAGACCACGGCCGAAGACCTGCTCCCTCGCCTTCTCGGCGCGATCGACAATGCCACCGCAGGTCCAACTGACGGGGACGTCGTGCGCCTCCAGCGCGCCTGGCAGGCCGAGCGCGTCTTGACCGGACAGCGCCTGCACTACGCGGCCGTGTTCTACGGGGAAGCCCTGGCAACTGCCAGGGGGGGATTGGCCGAGAGTGTCGATCCTCCGATGGTGACGCCCGATGCGGTTCGGACGACCGCGGCGCTGGTTCTCCCGAATGAGCCCATCCGTCGGCGAGCGGCCTGGTTTGGGTCGGGGGGACCGACCGAGAGAACCGCCCTGCCGAAGGCGAATGAAGCCGAATCAACGCAGGTGACGACTGTTTTTGACGAGGGCCCGTTCGGAAGCCGATTGACGACACTTCCCAACGGTCTCGTCCTGGGGATCTTGCCGGAAGCCGGCGGCGAGGTCTTCGGCATACACCTTCTGGTTGCCGACCGCAGCCTTCGTGAGCCCGAGGATTTCCCCGGAATCGCCGACTTCATGCACCGCCTCTTGCCCGCCGGAACCTCGGTCAGCGGCAGCCGCGAGATCGAACGCCGTCTGGCGCGCGCGGGCATCGAACTCAAGGCGGCGGACTCGGCGATGATCCCCTTCGATGATCGCTACCACGTACCCGACTTCTCTTACGCACGCCTCGAAGGGCCTGCTCAAAGCCTTGAAACGGCGCTGGAAATACTGGCGGAGATGATCCGTCAGCCACAGTGGGATTCCGAGGGTGTGCAGTCGGCCGCGATCAGTCACCAGCAGTCGCGAGCCGCCGGAAATCGCGGCGGTGCGCTGGCGAGCCTCAAGCTCTACACCGCACTGTTGGGACCCGACCATCCACTGGCCCGCCCGGTTTCCGGCCCCGCGGATGGAAAGCCGGACGAGGCTCGTGCGGAGGAGGTCTGGGGCCACTGGCCGGACGGCTACTTTGCAGCCAATCGGATTATCCTGACAATCGCCTCGCCACTGCCGGTCGAGCAAACCGTCGAAATGGTTGAGGATCTCT
>JAUWTC010000085.1 GCA_030609785.1 Holophagae bacterium | reverse complement strand
TGATCGATACGTTGTGTGCCGCTGGAATTCGGCCCCGGGCCCTCGTTCGGAATGCGGCCGCGCCTCGGTGGATCGGCGGTCGTCCGGTGGATTGGGTTGAAGGAAGCCTCGAAAGCCCTGACGTTCTCGACCGACTGGTGGATGGGGCGGGCACCGTCATACATTTGGCCGGCGTGCTTCGGGGTGCGAACGAGGCTGATTTCATGACGGGGAACCGGGATGGAGCCATGCGGTTGATCGCCTCGGTTGAACGGCATTCCTCTGATGCGCGGTTTGTCCACGTCTCGTCCCAGGCAGCGGTCGGCCCCGCCGATGCCGAGCGCGGAGCGACAGTTGATGCCGACCCCAGGCCGATTTCGGCCTACGGGCGGTCCAAGGCAGCTGCGGAAGGGGTGGTTCGAGATTTCGGAGGTCGGTGGGCCATCCTCCGTCCTCCAGCGATCTTCGGACCCCGAGATACCGATGTTTTCGAGTTCTTCCGCATGGCCTCCCGAGGCCTGCTGGCTGCGCCGTCGGGAGAGCGGTGGCTGACGATCGCGCATGTTGGAGATGTCGTCCGGGCCGTCATCGCAGTTGCGGCGGTGGGCCAGGCTGCAGGCATCTACCACGTTGGAGCCACCAAAGGGATGGCAATGGATGCCATGCTTCGAGAGATCGCGGATTCTGGTGATGTCCGTGCCCGATTGATTCACATTCCACCATGGGTTATTCGGGCGGCCGGTACCGGAGCTTCGGCCCTGAGAGGGCTGGGAATGAGGCGCCTTCCCCTGAGCCGGGACAAGGCCGACGAGATCCTGGCCCGGCACTGGGTGCTTGAAACCAAGACCAGCCTGAAGCGGTTGGGCCTCCAGGACCCTCTTCCGTTTGAGACCGGGGCCCGGATGACCTGGCAGTGGTACCGGGAGTCGGGATGGCTGCCATGCAATTCTCCCCAGGGTGCCGAAAGCTGATCAGAGACGTTTTGGGGGAGAATTGCAAATGCTAGAATGACCTGCCGCCGAGATGAGAACTCGTTGCGGAATGCCGATTCTCGAGATCATTGTGTTGGACCGAGGCCCTTCTGAGAACCGGTGCGGGAGATCAATGTGGATATTTTCCAAAAATGCCATGATTTCAAGGTCGTAGAAAACCTTCGAGCCAGTCGACTCTATCCCTATTTCAGGACGATTCGATCCGGTCAGGACCCAGTTGTTCGCATGAATGGGCAAGAAGTGATCATGCTCGGATCCAATAATTATCTGGGTCTGACCTCGCACCCTGAGGTCAAGGAAGCCGCACGGGATGCATTGAATACCTACGGCAGCGGCACCGCCGGTTCGCGCTTTCTCAATGGCACACTGGCGATCCATGAGGAGTTGGAAGAGGCCTTGGCCCGGTTCATGGGCCGGGAGCAGGCAGTTACCTTTTCGACCGGATTTCAGGTCAACCTGGGAGTATTGTCCAGCATTGCCGAGCGCTCGGACACGTTGATTTTGGACAACCTGGACCATGCCTGCATCATCGACGGGGCCCGCCTGTCGTTCGGAAGAGCGCTCAAGTACACACACAACGACATGGAGAGCCTGGAGGAACGGCTGAGGAGCCTCAACGACGATGGTGGCGGCATGATCGTCGTTGACGGTGTCTTTTCGATGGAGGGCGACCTCGCCGATCTTCCGAAAATCGTAGAACTAAAACGCCGGTTCGGTGTTCGGTTGATGGTGGACGATGCGCACGGCATTGGTGTGATGGGCGCCCACGGCAGAGGTACGGCAGAGCATTTCGGAGTCGAAGATCAGGCCGATCTGGTGATGGGTACCTTCTCCAAGGCCCTTGCCGGGGTTGGCGGTTTTGTGGCGGGGGATGCCAAGGTCATCGATTTCATCAAGCACAAGGCGCGAACGATGATTTTCTCGGCGGCGCCGCCTCCGGCCTCGGTGGCCTCGGTTCTCAAGGCGGTCGAGATCATCGAACGGGAACCCGAGCGGCGGGAACGACTGTGGGAGAACACGCGGTATCTGATGGATGAAGTTCAAAGACTCGGGTTCGATACCGGGGAAACGGCCTCGCCGATCATTCCCCTTTTGGTCGGTGACGATGAGATCGCCTTCAGCTTCACGATGCGCCTCCAAGAGGCCGGGGTCTTCGTCAATCCGGTCGTTTCGCCGGCGGTGCCGCCGGGGCGGGCGATGATCCGGACTTCTCTGATGGCCACCCACACGACCGAACACCTGGACCGGGCTCTTGAGGCGATCGCAGTTGTAGGCCGGCAGATGGGTGTTATCGGGGCATGAGCGAGGTGGATTCAGACGGCATCTCAGTCAGGGCGGTCAGGGGCCGTTCCGAGCGGTCTGCATTCATCAACCTGCCCTGGTCCCTGTATCACGACGACCCTCTGTGGGTTCCCCCATTGAAGGCCTCGGTCCGCCAGATCCTGGACGAGGCGAAACACCCGTTCTATCAGCGAGACGGCGCCGAGATTGAGCTCTTCCTTGCCTGGAAAGGCGGGCGCGCTGTCGGGCGGATCGCAGCGATCCTCAACCACGGGTTTAACCGGTTTCACGGCTCAAATCAAGTCCACTTCGGCTTCTTCGAGTGCATCGATGATGGCGACGCGGCCCGCTCACTCTTCGGGGCCGTCGAAACATGGGCCCGAGGACGCGGATCGGATGCAGTGCTCGGTCCGTTCAATCCCTCGACGAACTACGAGTGCGGTCTCCTGATCGACGGTTTCGAACGCCCTCCCGTGGTGATGATGACCTACAACCTGCCGTATTATTCGGGCCTGGTCGAGGATGCAGGTTACAGTAAGGTGAAGGACCTTCTGGCCTATGTGTCTCCGGTGCAGGGCCGGAGCCTCGAGCGGCTGCAGAAGTTGGCGGGCCGAACCAGAAAACGCAATCCGGGCTTGGAGACTCGAGGGGCCGACCTCAAGAATTTCGACGGTGAGGTTCGTGCGGTCCAAGAGATCTACAACGCCGCGTGGGAGAAGAATTGGGGCTTTGTCCCGATGAATGACGGCGAGATCAAGGTGCTCGCCGCTGAACTCAAGCCTCTGGTCGAACCCGGGCTGCTCCGTTTTGCCTTCATCGACGGTGAGCCGGCAGGCTTTCTGCTGTGCCTCCCTGATTGGAACCCGGTTTTGAAGGACTTCGACGGCTCGCCGTGGCGCCACCCGCTGAAGACACTGAAACACCTGACCGTGACCAAGGCCTCGGACATGGAAGGGCTCCGGCTGATTACCCTGGGAATCAAGGCCGAACATCGGAAGCGCGGTTTGGAGGGGGTCCTGATCGCTGAGGGTCTGGAGGTGGCACTCGGGCTCGGGTTTTCGTCGTGCGAGTACTCCTGGATCCTCGAAGACAACGACCTGATCAAGGGGACAATTCGGCTGATGGATGGGGAGTTGTACAAGAGGTATCGGATTTACCGGAAAGGGCTGGTGGCGCGATGAGCTTGGTCCGTATTGGCCCTCAGAGTTTGCGGTGGTTCTTGGCGGAAAAGAGGCCAATCCGGCCAGGCTCATCGCGAGGGGCGCTTCGCGCCGGTTGGTTTTCGTAGCGCTCCGTTTTTGTTCCGGTTTTACTGGGTTAAACTCCATCCATGCACGGTCGTCGGCGTTTTGTTCTTGTGGTTCTGCTTGCCGGGGTAGTTTTGCTCCCAGTCCTGCTTCTCGGGCATATCAGGTTTTACTCTCACCAATCACGTTTACCGGAATCCGGCCGGGAAGTGGTTCAGATCCGGGGCATTCGGGATCAGGTGACGATTTCTCTCGACGGGCGAGGTGTGCCTCACATTGATGCTGCTGCTGCGGAGGATCTGTGGTTCGCCCAGGGCTACGTCCACGCCCGGGATCGATTCTTCCAGATGGACCTCGGCCGGAGGATGGCGGCGGGCCGGCTGTCCGAGGTCTTCGGTGAGGATGCTCTTCCGACGGACCGCAAGATGCGGACTCTGCGATTGGCCGCGACCGCCGCCCGACAAGTGGCCGCGCTTGACGACGGTGCCCGCAAAACCCTGGAGCGGTACTCGGACGGCGTCAATGCGGCGCTGAGAGCGCACGGTCAATGGATTGCTCCAGAACTGTGGATGCTGGGTGTTGAGCCCACCGCATGGGGGGTCGAAGATTGTCTTTCTGTCGGGCTCCTGCTGGAACTCAACCTGACCTGGGCGATGGGGGATGAGATCGCCCGATCGGTCGAAATGACCCACTTGGGGCGCGAGCACGCTGTCGCCCTTTGGGGTTGGGGACCTGATGAACAGCGACGTTGGATCCCGCCGGTGGATCTGCCTTCGAGGCCCGTTGGGGAGGAGGATGCGATCCTGCCACCCTTTGGGGGTGGTTCGAACAGCTGGGCGATCGGCCCGGCGAGAACTGCGACCGGCAGGCCTTTGCTGGCAAATGACCCCCATATTGGAGTCGCGGTACCTGGAACCTGGTATGCAGTGGGATTGAGGGCGCCTGGGATCCGTGCGGTCGGGGCTTCGATTGCCGGTATGCCGGGAATCTTGATCGGTCACAACAGTCGGGTCGCCTGGGGATTCACCATGTCGATGATGGATGACCAGGATTTCTTTGTATTGACCTTGGACGAGAGTCGGGACCGGGAACTGGTCGACGACAATTGGATACCCTTGAGGACGGTGACCGAGACGATAGAGGTTCGGTGGCGCTCGGAACCCGAGACGATGAAGGTCCGAATCTCGCGACACGGTCCGGTCGTCCGCGACACATTCGACTCCACGTTGGCCCTTGCGTGGACCGCTCTCCAGGGCCCCAGCGCCGTCGACGCCTTCCTCCGTATGGTGCGGGCTGACGGTGTCGAGGATGTCGCAGCTGCGTGGAGTGATGCCGCCGGACCTTCGATGAACCTGGTCGCCGCTGACGTCGAGGGGCACATCCTGCATCAGGTTGTCGGGAGGCGGCCCCTCCGTGGTCGAGGCGCCGGCAGATTGCCATCGCCGGGCAGTGACAGCGCGTGGTCCTGGAAGGGTCTTGCGGAATTTTCTGAAAATCCCCGGAAGTTGGATCCGGACGAGGGTTTCGTCGGGACTGCCAACCACGATTTGTTCGGCGAGGGAGATTATGACCGTAAGCAGGCGTTTCCGGCTGATTTTGTGGCGCCGTGGCGTATTCGGAGGATTCAGGGCCGACTGTCGGCGAAGACCGACTGGGATATCGACGACTGCCTGGATCTCCAGGGCGATGTGATGTCTGGACGCGCGATCGCGCTTCTGAAAGGCCTCTGGCCGGATCTCGAGCGGCACGGCGGTCCGACCGCCGCGGCATTGCTGGGATGGGACGGCCGCATGGACGCTGACCGGGCGGAACCCCTGCTCTTCAGTCGGTTGGTCGTTGACTTGGGTCATGAGATTGGCCAGGACGAGGCCCTTGAGCACGACCTCGAAAAGACGCCCTTCGATGCAGAGCGGATTCTCCGTTTGTTGGCCGGAGGCCTTCCGGAGGCGTGGTGGGACGATGTGCGGACCGATCTTGTTGAGGAACGGGCGTCAATTGTCGACCGATGCCTCGATCGCCTGGACCTTTTGGATCACTCCACCGTGTGGGGGGACGTTCATCAGGTCGACTTCTCACACGTCCTCGACGAGTTTCCCCTGGTTGGGGTGCTCCTCCGGCTGGGGGGACATCGTCACCCGGTCGCCCTCCCGGGTGACGGGACGACTGTCAACGCCAACTATTGGGACATGGCAGAGCCGTTTAAGGTGATGTCCATCCCGTCGATGCGATTTGTCGCGGATGTCGGCGACTGGGATCGGTCGATCCTGGTGCTGCCCCTCGGGCAGTCGGGTCGGCCTTGGTCGCCCCACGTCGTCGACCAGTTCAGCGACTGGCTGGCCGTCAGGGGCCGAACCCTTCCGTTCTCTCGGCAAATGATCGAGGCGGAAACGAGGGCCGAGTTGGTCTTGACGCCGCGGTAGGTGACACCGACAGCACATGCATTCGGAAAAGAAGAAGATTGAACCGCGAAGACGCAAAGACCGCAAAGAGAACGCAAAGAAGGTATTGAAATAATTACCCATAGCGCGAAGCGCCATACCGAGGAGCGTGGGCCGGATTGGCCATTTTCTTTACACTTGATCAAATCGTTAGCCTCAGGGGGCCGATACGGCATGCGCTCCTTGGTCAGGTTACACTCTGCGGATGAGTCTGACGCTTTCGATCGTGACCTGTGGCCCCCAGCTGGAGGTCGCTCTGTCGGGCCCGTCCTTGAGAATTTCCTCGGTAGTCCGTCTTGGCGGCGCGACTCGGCGTTCGAGCCTCTTGCTGGCCGCGGTCGATCTGCTGGTGGAGGATGCGGGCGTCGACCGGGAGGAGTTATCCACCGTCATTGTCAGTCGTGGTCCGGGCTCGTTCACCGGGATTCGCTCCGGCCTCGCGACGGCCGCGGGACTTGCTGCGGGGCTGGGCTGTCGAGTCCTGGCCTACGATTCCCTGCTGGCCCAGGCGGCGCGCGTTGACGGCCCTGGCGAGGTTTGGGCCGCCCAACCGGGTCGGCGTGGTGAGGTCTATGCTCGAGCGTTCGTACTCGATCAGGGCCAGGCTCCCAAACCCAGCGCGGAGTTGGAGATTTTGCCCCTGGCCGATCTGGTTGGGCGGGGTCCGTGGGTTGCGGCAGAGGCTTTGTCCCTCGGTGAGGCCCGACGGGGGGCGGCTGTTCGGTCGACCGCCGAGGCTCTGATCCTGTTGGCTGAAATCGGGCTGGCCTCCCAGGCGATCGAACCTCTTTACGTCGAGGGACCTCCGATTCACGGGGGTCCAGAGGCCGGGCCTCCACGGTCATGAGTCGTTTTACCGAACGGGATGCTCTTCGGGGGGATGAGCCGGCCCTCGAGGAAGTCGAACGGGAGTGTTTCTCAGATGCGTGGCCGGGGCGGTTTTTTGCGGCCGAAATGGAGGCGCCTCGTCGATACTGCCGAGTCCTGGTCGATTCGGGAGGTCAATTGGCGGCCTACCTCTTCTGCGCTTGGCAATATCTCGATCTGCACGTTTTGAAGGTTGCTACCCGTCCGGGTTTCCGGCGCCAAGGCTTGGCTCATAGCTTGATGGAGAGCGCTGAAGCCTTTGTCGTCCGGGAGGGTGGCGAGACCATCACTCTCGAGGTCAGGCGATCCAACATTGGAGCGCAGGCACTCTATTCGACCATGGGCTACAGCACTGTCGGTACCAGACCGGGCTACTATGCCGATGGTGAGGACGGCATGGTGATGACCAAGATGTTCACGGCCCGCGAGCCGCTGTATGATGGGTACGAGCATGAAAAAACTGGGTGAGATTCTGCTTGAAAAGGGTATGACGTCGGTGGGGGAACTCCACACGGCGCTCGAAGCCTGCCACCGCCATCGCAGCCGGCTGGGAACGCAGTTGCTGCGGTTTGGTTTCGTCACGGAGAAACAACTGCTGGACGCCCTGGCGGAGCAGACCGACCGTCCTCCGGTGCCCCGAGAGATTCTCGACGCAGCAACCGTTGATGTGATGGGTCTGCTGCCGCTGAAAATCGCGCAGCGTCTTCACGCCGTTCCCTTTGCGAAATTCCATCGGAACGTGAACGTTGCACTGATCAATCCCCGTGATGACGCTGCGATCGAGGAGATCCACGTGGTGACGGGGTTGGATGTCGACCCGTTTGTCGTGACCGAGGCCACGCTCGAGGCCGCACTGGCGCGGCTGGAGACTGGAGAGTCCGAGGTCATCGGAGCCAACGGTGGGCCGGAGAGTACGGATCCAGTAGGTTCGGACTGGGAGAACCTGTGGAATGGGGCCCTGCCGACAGTCGCCGACTTGATGGGCTTGCCACGCAAGGTCGAGGACGAGCGGGGTCCCGGCGTAATGTACGCGACCTATCCCGGTTTGGCGCCGGTGGTTGATCCTTCGGCGGTCAGTGCCCCGGGCTTTTTGGATGAGGCCGGTCTCCAGAAGGCTCTGTGCGCGGCGGAAAGCCGAGACGGCATCGGGGAGGCTCTCCTCTCCTATGCCGCTCGTTTCTTGACCCGGATCTGTCTTTTTTCGGTTTACAAGGAAAAGGCGCACGGCTGGCTGGTCGAAGGCATGGGCCCCGTTTTGGAAGACGTACAGTCCTTTGCCGTTGACCTCACGCTTCCCTCGATGATGTCGACAGTCGCGGCCAGCGGACATCCTCATGAAGGACCGATTCCTCCGGGTGAACTGAACGAAAGTGTCGTGGCCTGTCTCGGGGATCCCCTGAGCCACGATGTGCTGCTGGTGCCGGTCAAGGTTCAGGATCGGATGGTCGCATTCCTGATGGGTGATATTCCGGGCCAGAGCACGATAGGGGTTCCGGTCAGAGAAATCACCGAAGCGGCCAACGTCACCGGGATGGCCCTTGAGATGCTCATTCTGAGGCGGAAGATCGG
>JAUWTC010000063.1 GCA_030609785.1 Holophagae bacterium | reverse complement strand
CTGTCCTGCAACGCCTTGAGGGCTTCCCCCTGGCGCTGTTCGAAGGCTCGTCCGTGTTCGGCCAAGACCCCCTTGACCTCATCCTTGAACTCACCGAGGGTGTGTTGACTCGACGTTCTCCCGGCGGCCAGCTGTTCGACGATCCCTGTATTGAGACCACCGAACCGCTCCAGCAAAACCTCCCGCAACTGCGTTGAATCACCACCGACAGCTTTTTCGAATTCAGCGATCCGACGCTCCACGTTTTGCTGCCCCTGGGCCGCGGCAACGCCAACTGCATCCCGCAACTGCGCCTCTCGGTTCGCCCAGCCCCGGTCCTGTTCGCGCCGTTTCATCTCCTGTCGGACGAGGAGGATCACGACGACAGACATCAGCACGACATTGAGGACGCCTATCGCGCCTAACCATTCCATAACGCCTCACCCTTCCGGGTTGACGACCGAGTAGCCCAAGCCCTCGATCGTTTCGACGATCGCCTCCCTGGTGAGCTCGCCGGGGCGGAACAACACGGTGGTCGTCCCCGTGATGTGTCGAGACTCGACCATGTCGACTCCGTCCAACTGCCCGACGGTGTGGACAATCGCTTCCTCACAACTTTCACAGGTCATCCCTGCGACGTCGAAGGTCACCGTCACCGGCTCGTCACCGGCATCACGGGCTCCGGCGCCACAACCGATCACCACCGTGACCGCAAGGGCAACAGCCACCACGGCAATCACAGTTCGTTTGATCTCCATAATTCCTCCACAGCCGCTATCCTACGGTAGATTGGCGGAGATTAGAAACTGGAAACTCGAAACTGGAAACTGGAGAATCAACTCCTCAAAAACAGACTGCGCGTAGCGCAACAACTAGGAGCGTGGGCCGGATTGGCCCATTTACCCGCCCTCAATTTAATCGTTACCCTCAGAGGGCCAATACGGTACGCGCTCCTACTCCAACACCTCGGTCGGTGCCACCAGCGTGATGCCTCGAGCCTCCAGACCCGGAAGTTCAGCTTCAAGAACCCCTAAAGTCACCGAAGCCATGTGTCCGATAGCGATGGCCCGGCCGTCGATCAGGGCGCGGTACACGGCCTCGTCGAGTTGGCGTTTGATGGCGGCGCCCGACCTTTCGTTGTCCAAAAAGACCTTGCGCCTGGCAGTCTTGATGCCCTGTGCCCGGGCAGCAGTCTCGGCGACAGTTTCCACCGTCGTCCTGGAATCGATGAACGCCATGCCCCGGCCTTTGAGCTCCTGCATGACCCAGGTCATCAATCTCAAATCAGCCGTCGCCTTGGAGCCCATGTGGTTGTTCATTCCAACGGCGTGAGGCACGTTGTTCAGCGCGGAATGAACCGTCATCCGCACTTCGTCCTCGGCCATCGAAACGAAGACCGCCCCGGGGCCGGGCTTGTTGGCCGGATATCCGTTTGGCTCCATCGGAAGATGCAACCAGACCTCGTGACCAGCTTTGTGAAGGGCAACCGCGGTCTCGGAACTCGAGGGCAGGAACGGCAGCACCGCGACACCGACCGCCGACGGCAGTGCGGCCATCCGTGGAACCAAGTCCATCTTCTGTCCCGCGTCGTCCAACAGGATCACCAACTCACCCCGCGCCCCTGGTGGTGGTGGAGGCCGAGGTGTGGGGGTCGGCGTCGGTGGCGGAGGCTTCGGTGTCGGCGTCGGCTTCGGTGCAGCGGGCGCCGAAACGACGTGGATGTCGAAGGCTTCAGCCCCAAGATCGATCCGGACTCTCCGGCCGCCCTGCAAGTCCTCAGCCTCGTAGGTCACCGGAGCTCCCCATCGGGAAGCTTCAGCCTCGAGATCCGAGCACAGCGCCTGAAGAGCTTTCCCCTCGGGCAACTCCAACCGCCAAGTCCGGACGAAAACGTCGCCTTCCTTGCGAATCGGATCGTCTTCCCTTCGCCGGTCCAGATCATCGCCCCGGCGAGCTGCCAACTGCCTGATGACCTCAGCGAAGTCCCCCCCTACCGGTTGACCATTGCCCGGCCCAGAACCCGAAGGACGAAACAGCATCCACAAAGCGGCAACCAAGGCGATCAACGCCACGCCCAAAATCGGGATCAGCCAAGCATTCCGTTTTGCTTTTGCGCTGCGGGAGCGTTTAAGGGCGACCAAACCAACAGCCCTCAGGCCGCTTCGTCGAGGACGGACTCTTCAGGATGCGCCCCTTCGAGTGCCATTTCGATACCGCGAGCCAGTACCTTGTCTTCGTCCTCACCCTCTTCGTCAAAGAACTCCACTTCCTCCGAGGGTTCCAGGCCGGCCCCGTTGATCGGCTCACCGTCGTCTCCGAGCCACTGCCCGACTGGAATCCAGAGATGGAGGCCCCCTGAGTGGACAAAGCGCATGTGGGGCGCATGCCCCGCACTGTTCCAGCCGACCAAAGGGCTCCCGTGCCGGCCCAAAGCCGATGCCAGTATCTCACCGACGCCTTCGGTGTCGGGCCCGATCAATACGACCGGCGGTGGTCCTTGAATACGGTGCCCGGTTGCCTCGAACCGTTCCTCCCCGGCACGTCGCCCGGACCGCATCGCGATCAACCCCTCATCGATGAAGACGTCCGCCGCGGCCACCGCTTCGGATTCAAGGCCCCACACAAGCTTCCTGAGGTCGATGACAACGGGCTGCCCGGCCGCCACCGCCCTCTCCACCTCGGAGGCCACGCCGACCTCGAGGGCGCTGATCTTGATGACTTGCACGCCGTCCCGCTCCGAAACCGCTATCGGCTCAGGCTTCCACTCCACCGCATCCAGAACGACCTCGCGGCGCTCATCAACATGGCGGTCAACCACCGTCAGGACAACGCTCTGCTCAGCCGCTTCACGCTGGGCCAGATCGAGGCGAATCTGCCACAAGGGTCGGCCTCGTGTGTAGACGTCACCGACCTTTTCGATCACCTCCCACGACTGGAGATCCGCCGCAGCTGCCGGTGACCCCGGAATGGCACAGCGGACAGCCGCCGAACCCAACCGCCCACCGATGAACAGCCCGTAGGCCGGCGGCTCGGAGATCAAACTGCGGTAGGTTTCGACTTCGGCCTCGGGGACAACTGCCGCCCAGGGGTCGACACTCTCCAGCAGGCCGGCATCAAGGGCCATCAACAGCGCCTCGTCGTTCAATTCGTCGACATACTCACTCTCTACGAGGTGAATCACCTCCGTCAGAATCCCCAAGGACCTGAAGAGGTCCTCCCTGTCCTCGCCGCTGAGCCCAGCCCGGAGCAGGCCTGCGAACAGCAGAAGACACATCACCGAAAAACTCAGGAACAGAATCCGAAATCGTGCCATCGTCATCCTCTCAACCGGCCACCCGGCATCACTCTAATTGAAGCCACCCTTTGGGATCCTGCGGTTTTCCTCCGACTCGGATCTCCAAATACAGGTTACCTTCTTCTTTCTCCAACCCGGCAATGCCGAGCTGTGTTCCCATCAACACCCTCTGATCCAGCCGAGCATGGATAGAGGACAGTCCGGCCACCAGTGAGAAGACCTCCCCACCGTGATCGACAACGACCATGTTGCCATACCCCTTGAAATGGCGGGCGTAAGCAACCTGACCCGGAAACAACGCCTTGACCGGGGCGCCCGGCGCTACGCCAAGATGCAGACCGTTGCATACGGTATAGGTGGCATACCGCGGCAAGTAGTGTTTCCCGTAGGTCCGAATTACGCGGCCCGATGCCGGCCACGGCAGAGCCCCTCGGTACCGCTGAATTGACTCCTTGCCCGTAAAACGCTTCTTCTGCCCAACGATCGCCAGAAGACGCTCAAGTGCAGCCTCCCGAGCTCTCATGTCGGCCAGTTCGGTCTCGGCGGAACGTTCCTGGCGATCCAATCGGTCCAGGCGGCGGTCCATCTCCTGGCGGGCTGTCTGAAGGGTCTTGCGGCGCAAACCCAACTCCGCCATCTCACGGCCCGCACGCTCCAGGGTACGGCTCAATTCCGCCTGCCGCGCGGCCCGATCTCCCTGCATGCGGTTGTATTCCTTGACGATCTGGGCCTGGCCGGCGGTCAACGTCACAACGACACCGACAGCATCCTCCAAATGGCCGCCTCGCGCTCCGTCCCAGACTAATTGGAGTGGCCCAGGCTTCCCCAAAAGAGCCACCAGCTCCAGGTGGGTCGACAGCCATCTCCTCCGCTTCTCCAAATCCCGAGAAATGGCCGCGGTTTCTTCTTTCAATCGAATGATTTCATCCCTGGAGGACGTCAACTCCAACTCGACCTCTTCTACGCGGGCTTCGGCCAGGTCTACCTCGGCCTGGAGCCGTTCCCGTTCTTTTCGTGCCGACTGGGTCTCTCGTTCGATCGAGGTCAGTTTCTTTTCATACTGTTGAATGCGATTCCTGACGGCCAGGAGTTGACCATTGTCGGGCCGCGGGTTTTCGGCCCGGCCCGGGAGTCCCAGGCCCAGCACCGCCGCCATGGCCACGACGATCAGACAAACGGGACGCCCGCAGGCGCCCCGATGATCGGTCATTGCAGGGAGAAAGCCAGCCCGCATTTCTCACCGGATTTCGTCACGAGGTTGGCGAGGTGCTGTGTCCAGTGGGGTTTTCGACCCGAGGGGCGCGGAGGCGTACTCGACAGTACGTTGAGCACGCCGAGGTGAGAAAACACAGCTGGGTGCTGTACATCGCCAACCGCAGTAGATAGCTGGTGAGAAATGCGGGCTAGCCATCACCCGCCCAGCACGCCCTTCTTGAACTCATCAGTCGGTGGTGAAGCACCGACCCAGACGTTGACCAGGGCTTCGGCAAAATCATCACCCTCGATCGTGCCCTTGGTGGCGCCGTTGACGACGACGGTGGTCCCTTTGCCCGGCACCAGCGTCATCTCGACGACATCACCGTCGTCCATCTTGACCCCGGCCAAGCCGCCGGCCCACGCCGTCGGAACCACCAAAGCCAATGCAATCAGCGTTATGAGAAATCTCTTCATCACACTCCCCTTCGTTATCGTCGCCTTTCAAATACGGTCGTCATTGTACCTGAGCACATCCGAAGGATGCAGTGCGGGCCGCGCCCGAGGACGGATTGTGGTGGGGAGACCTCAGCCGAGGCTCAAGGAACGCAAGGCCCCACGGGCAAGAACCCCGACACCGCCGGAAACGAACGTCAACCCCCAAACAACCGGCCTCCCCAAACGCGAACTTCGACGTTGACCGTTGGACGTTGAGCGTTGAACGTTCAGCCGGCCCCTGGATCTCTGCCTTGATTCGGCTCTACGTCTCTGCATCCCTACCCTTTTTGTCTCCCTTTTCGTGCCTCTTTGTGGCTTTTCCTTTGTGTTCTTCGTGTTCTTCGTGGTTCAATTTTTCTTCCCTCTTGCCAAAGTGCGGCAATTGATGCAAAATGAATGAGTGTTCATTCACCTCATCCTTCATGACCCTCAGCAGAGTCAGAATGAAGGCCGGAAATCCACGCAGGCGCCTCCCGGCGCCTCTAATAATATCAATGGGAGGTTGATCCATGAGTAGAGAAATCCGAAGGGCCGCTGTGCTGGGCGCTGGAGTCATGGGCTCCGGGATCGCAGCACATCTGGCCAACGCCGGAATTCCGGTGTTGCTGCTGGACATCGTGCCCCCGAAATTCACCGAGGGCGACGCGAAGAAGGGTCTGAAGGAAGACGACCCCCGTTTTCGGTCGAAGTTTGCCCTCGCGGGACTCGCGGGCCTCAAGAAGAGCAAACCGGCACAGCTTTACACCAACCGGTTCCTACCCCTGATCGAAGCCGGAAACTTCGAGGATGACTGGCACAAGCTGGCCGACTGCGACTGGATCGTCGAGGTTGTCGTCGAGCGCCTTGACATCAAACAGCAAGTCTTTGGACGGGTCGAAGAGGTTCGGAAACCAGGTTCAATCATCTCCTCGAACACCTCGGGATTGTCGATCACCGGCATGGTCGAGGGCCGGTCGGACGACTTCAAGAAGAACTTCCTTGTCACCCATTTCTTCAACCCGGTTCGCTACATGCGCCTCCTCGAGTTGGTTGCTGGTGACGATACTTCTCAAGAAGTGATGGACTTCTTCACCGATTTCGGCCGCTTCCGCCTGGGCAAGGGCATCGTCTTCGGCAAGGACACGCCGAATTTCGTCGGCAACCGCATCGGAGTCTTCGGCATCCAGACGACCATCACGGCGATGATGGAAATGAATTATCAAGTCGACGAGGTCGACGCCATCACCGGACCGGCGATGGGCCATCCGGGTTCGGCCTCTTTCGGCACCGTTGACCTGGTCGGCATCGACGTGATGGCCCACACGGTCAATACGATCGCTCAAGGGTGTCCGGACGATGAGAAGCTGGACATCTTCTCGATGCCCCAATTCGTCAAGACGATGATCGAGAACGGCGCCCTGGGCCGCAAGACCCGTGACAAGGGTGGTTTCTTCAAGATCCAGAAGAATGCCGACGGGTCCAAGACCAAGCTGGTGGTCGACTGGAAGACCGGCGAGTACCGTGAGAAGGAGCGCCCGAACATTCCGTCCCTGGGCAAGGCCAAAAAGACTCACGACGTCAAAAAGCGCATCAAGGATCTGGTTGCAGCCGACGACCGCGGCGGGGCGCTGGCCTGGCGAATCCTCCGCGATACCCTGGCCTATACTTCCAACCGTTTCGGCGAAATCTCCGACACCGTCGTCGATATCGACAACGCGCTGAAATGGGGTTTCAACTGGAACCTCGGACCATTCGAGACCTGGGATGTCCTCGGCGTGCAGGCTGTCGTCGACCGCATGAAGGGCGAAGGCATCACCCCGGCGTCGTGGGTCCTGGACATGCTCAAAGCCGGGCATGAGACCTTCTATCTGGAAAGCGCCGACGGCCGGCAGTACTGGGATCCCCAGGCCAAGGCCTACGTCAAGGAACCCAAGCCTGACTCCTTCCTCGTACTCGAGAACATCAAACGCGACGAGAAGAAAGTCGTCTACGGCAATAAGAGCGCCTCGATGGTCGACATCGGCGACGGCGTCGCCTGCGTGGAGTTCCACTCGGCCCTCCAGCCCAAGATGAACCCGATCGACGACAAGATCATGGACGTCATGTTCAAGGCCTTCGAGATCGGTGAGAAGGACTTCCGCGGCCTGGTCATCCACCACCAGGGCGAGAACTTCTGTGCCGGGGCCAACCTCCTGATGATCCTGGAGGGCGCCCAGGCCGGCCAGTGGACAGCGATCAGTGAGATGATCCAACAGTTCCAGGCGATGACGATCGGACAGCGCCGCGCCAAGATTCCGGTGGTCGCCGCCCCGTTCGGCTTCACCTTCGGTGGCGGATGCGAACTGACGATGGGTGCAGATCGCGCCTGTCCGACGGCCGAAAGTTACATCGGTCTGGTCGAAGTCGGCGTTGGTCTGATTCCGGCAGGCGGCGGGTGTCTCTACATGCTCGAACGAGTGCTCGACGGTGTCGACACGCCTGTCCTCTCCAACCTTCCATTCCTGCAGATCGCCTTTGAGAACATCGGCATGGCCAAGGTGGCTACCTCCGGTGAAGAAGCGAGAGATCGGAAATACCTGAGACCCTGGGACGTGGTCGAAATCAACCGCGACCGGCAGCTCTACACCGCCAAGCAGATGGTCATCGGCATGGACAAGGTCGGCTACCTGCAACCCCGGCTGAAGACCTTCAAACTGCCGGGCGCCGAGGGCCTGGCAACGCTGAAAATGCTGCTGCACAACATGAAACTGACCCACTGGGTGTCGTCCCACGACGAGTTGGTCGCTACCCACCTGGGGCGCATTCTCACCGGCGGCGACACGACGATCAACGACCCCGTCACCGAGCAGGACATCCTCGATCTCGAGCGTGAGGCCTTCCTCTCGCTTTTGGGCGAACCCAAGACCCAGGATCGGATCAAGTACATGCTCGTCAACAACAAGCCGCTGAGAAACTAGGAAGGAGAACACGATGCGAGAAGCCGTCATCGTTTCTATGGCCCGCACGCCGGTTGGGCGGGCAAAAAAGGGAAGCCTCAAAGACACTCGCCCGGAGTTCTTCGCCGCGCGAATGCTCGAGGCATTGATGGAGAGAACCCCCGGCCTCGAGAAAGATGAGGTCGACGACATTATTTTCGGTTGCGCCATGCCCGAAGGCGAACAGGGTATGAACATCGCCCGTATGATCGGCTTCTCGGCCGGTTTCCCGGTCTCGGTCACGGGAATGACCGTCAACCGGTTCTGCTGTTCCGGCTCACAGACCATCGCCCTGGCCGCCGACAGCATTCGTGCGGGCAGCCATGACATCGTCATTGCCGGAGGCGTGGAGAGCATGTCCCTGGTCGCCATGGGCGGCAACAAGTTGATCGCGGACCCGACCCTGATGGAGACGATGCCCAATGCCTACGCCGGCATGGGCACGACGGCCGAACAGGTCGCCAGTCGTTTCAAGATCACCCGTGAGATGCAGGACGAGTTTGCCGTCAACTCCAACAAGAAGGCCGCGGCAGCGATTGCCGCGGGTAAGTTCAAGGATGAGATCGTCCCGATCCAAGTCCGCACCAGGACCAACGGGAAGTGGAAGGAATTCACCTTCGACACCGACGAGGGACCACGTGGCGATTCGACCGTCGAGGGTCTTGCCAAACTGCGCCCGGTCTTCGACCCCAGGGGCTCGGTGACCGCCGGCAATGCCTCCCAAATCAACGACGGCGCTGCGGCGGTGGTCGTAATGGGCGCCGACATCGCCAAGGAGCGGGGCCTCGAGCCGATCGCCTATGTTCGCCAGTGGGCCGTCGGCGGCGTCGAACCCGACATCATGGGCATCGGCCCAACGGTCGCCGTTCCCAAGGTACTCAAGAAGGCCGGTCTGACCCTGGACGACATCGATTTAATCGAGATCAACGAGGCCTTCGCCAGCCAGTCGATCTACTGCGTCAACGAATTGGGCCTGGACCCCGAGAAGACCAACGTCAACGGCGGCGCCATCGCCACCGGTCACCCCCTCGGGGCCACCGGGGCGATTCTGACCGTCAAGATCCTCGGCGAGATGCAGCGCCGAGACGTCAAACGAGGCATGGTCACAATGTGCATCGGCGGAGGCATGGGCTTCGCCTACATCCTCGAGCGGCCGTAATCTCGACCAACCAAACCGAAAAACCCGGCCCCAAGGCCGGGTTTTTTTGTGAATCCGTTCTCAAATCATCAGGGCGTCAGCCGATCAACGACCCCCGACCACGGCCGACCACGCCGAAAAACCACCATCCT
>JAUWTC010000054.1 GCA_030609785.1 Holophagae bacterium | reverse complement strand
CGATCGAGTCTATTTCTTCGGACAAAAGATCGACAGCCGCTTCACCGATGAGAACACCTACTGGGTTACCTTCGACAAGCGTGCCGGTACCCAGGGCATCGATCTGATGGATGAGATCGGCGGGTTTGTCCCGGCGGCGGTCGACGCCCCGCAGACTTTCCTCAGCACAACGACCGTCGAAGAGGACATCTGGCTCTTGACCTATGCCGTGCGGGACCCCGAGGGTGAGATCTGGTTCGGCGGATTCGTCAGCACCGGCTATTACGGCAACACAACCTATGTCACCGACGTCACGGCGCCGGACGCCGCCGCGGATGGGCAGGCAGAGATCCGCCTCCAACTGTACGGCCTGACCAATCTGACGGCCGGGGACGACCACCACGCCGAGGTCCGCCTCAACGGCGCCCTGATCGGCGAAGCCGTTTGGGACGGGGTTACGCCCTTTACCCTGGTCGCCACTTTCGATCAGTCGATCCTCAGCGCCGGCGCCAACAACCTTGAAGTCAACGGCGTCCTGGACGGCGACGTCGAGCAGAGTTCCTTTGTCGTCGACACCGTCGACCTGGCCTACAACCGTCACTACCGGGCCCTGAACGATAGTCTGATCTTCGGCGCGAATGGTTATCGGGCGATCACCGTCGATGGCTTCACGGGCCCCGACATCGAGGTCTTTGATCTCCGGAATGCCGCCCGACCCGTGCATGTCACGGCCACGCAGGTGGAAAACTCCGGGACCGGCTACAGGGTGACCTTCGCCCCCGCCTCCTTCGACGGATCCTACCTGGCGGTTCGCAGGGCGGCGGCGGAAATGCCGTCGAGCCTCGAAATCGACCGGCCTTCAAAATTGAGGAGCCGCGACAACGCCGCGGAGTACCTGGTCATCGCCCCGGCGTCCTTGCAGCACGGCGCCCAGACTCTGGTTGAGTACCGCCGGCAGCGCTTCCCTGATGCCCGGCTGATCGATCTCCAAGACGTGTACGACGAGTTCAACGGAGGTATCGAAGACCCCGCCGCCATCAGCTCGTTCCTGAAGTTCGCGCTGGGGTCGTGGCAGACTGCACCCCGTTTCATCGTACTGGCCGGCAAGGGCACTCTGGACCCCAAAGACATCCAGGGATATGGTACCAACGTCTTGCCTCTCATCTTGTGCTCGACCCCCTACGGCGTGTTCGCCTCGGATTCGCGGATGGCAGACGTCTTCGGCAGAGACGGCGTACCGGACATCGCCATCGGCCGCATCCCGGCCTTGAGCTCAACCGACCTGACCGCCTATGTCGACAAACTTCGCGCCTTTGAATCCTCCGACCCATCAGGTGGATCTCAGAACGCCCTGATGCTGGCCGACAACGCGGACGGCGCCGGAGATTTCCCGGCTGACAGCCTCAACGTCGCCGCTCAACTGCCCAACGATGTCACGCCAATTCATGTCACCCACCAGGAGGGCTCGGACGCGGACCTGACACGGCAACAGGTTTCGAACGCTCTTGACCAGGGCGTCATGCTCTTTAATTTCATCGGTCACGGCGCCGTGACTCAGTTGGGCAGCGAGGCCTTCTGGGCGATGCCGGACATCGCCGGAATGACCAACAGCGACCGCCTGCCGATCTTCGCCGCCTTTTCCTGCTACGCGGGCAACGGAACCTTTCCTGGCTACAATTCAATAACCGAAGAGATGACCCTGTTGGGCAGCGGCGGCGTTATTGCGGCGCTGGCCCCGACGGGCCTCTCGATCAACCATCACGCTGTCGAACTGAACAAGGCCTTTGTCGAGGCCCTGCTCGATGGAGGACAGAGCCTCGGTGAAGCAACCCAATCGGCAATTGAGAGCCTGCGGCGCCAAGGTGGACCGCAATTCATGCAGGAGATCTACAACGTCATCGGTGATCCGGCAGTCGTAGTCGGTCAGTAGTATGATGAGCCGAGAAAATTTAGAACCTAACGCCTGTGAAGGGGCTAATTGATGGAAAATAGCAAGAATCAACAACCGAACTTCAATGCTTCCCCTGAGGAGAGGCCTCAGAAGGCGACCTACAGTGCGCCGAAAATCCTGTCCCGGGAGGCTCTCGAGGCCGTGGCTGCTGCATGCCCCTCGCCTGGAAAAGCACAGGGCAGCTTATGCGCCACTCCCTCGTCCTGACCCCAAACAGATGAACGACACACAAATCCAGTCTTCCATTTGGCCCGCCATCGGGCAGATGGTTGATTTGGAGAGATTGTCCCTCAGGGTATCCGGCCGGTGCATGGAACCGTTATTGAGGGATCAGGCTCGAGTGACGACTAAAAGGGCCAATGTGTATTTCCCAGGGGACGTCTTGATCGTCCAACGCCCCTCTGGGTCCCCGGTCGTCCACCGCCTGATTGGCATGTTCCCAGCCAAGGGATCGCTACGCTACCTTACTCAGGCCGACAAATCGCCTACTCCTGACGGATCGTTCACACGCGACGCCATCCTGGGCAAGGTCTGCGGCGGTCAGTGTTCCCCCCTCGCGGTCAATATTCCTCTGCGGCATCGCGCCAAGGCCGTCGGTCGATTTGTGAGCTTCATCGGTACGAGGCTCAGACAACGCACATGGTCTTTGCTGAAGACTACCTGAGGGATCCCTCAGTCTTCCCGTCGACCTCCGAAGGCGCCCCCTGGGGCGGACATTCGGTGACGATCGATTTTGCCGGAGGCCCCTACATTTTCGAAAGCCTCGATGAGAGCCAGGAGAATACAATCCGACAACGTTTCGTCGGCTTCTGCGTTGACTCGGGCCAGCGGCCGTCAGAGGTTCTTCCGACCACAGTCCTGAACTTTGATCCGGCGGCCTTCAAGGCCGTCGATTTTTCCACCCGGGACTACACCTTCGATCGGCTCTACCTCGAGAACGAGGTCCTTCTCGCAGGGCTGGATTTCATCGCACGTATCACCAGAACTCCCGGTTTGTCGGCCTCCTTGTGGACCTCCGCGAACCGAAAGGACGACTTCCCGTTCATCTTCGAGAATGTCTTCCGCGTCCTGGTGGCCTACAGGCTGCTGGAACTCGGAGGCACGATCCTGCACAGCGCCTGCGTCGCCCACGAGGGTCATGCATATCTGATGCTGGGAAATTCCGGCGCCGGGAAATCGACGTTTTCCGGAATGGCTCTGGCCGCCGGATGGGAAGTGCTCAGCGACGACATGAATGCCGTGCGCCTCGAAGAGGGTCAGTGGGTGGTCGAGAAATTGCCCTTCGCGGGGGATTTGGGCCAGACCCCATCCCGCAGCAACCGCTATCCCTTGGCGGGAATTTTTCGCCTGAACAAGAGTGACCACAACCGGTTGACCCCGTGGTCCAGAGGCCAGGCGGTCGCCAAGGCCCTGGGCTGTTCGCCGGTGGTCAACGACGACCCCCACCGGACCAAACCCCTGCTGGACGCCCTGGAGCGAATGACGGCTTCGGTCCCGACCCGGCAATTGGAATTTTCGCTGGATGGCGGCGCGTTGAAGATGTTGCCGGAGGTTCTTGACCACAATGACCGAAACGACCCGACTTTTTCACCTGAAATCTGACGTCCGCTATCGCAGCATCGCCGACGAAGGCATCGTTCTTCTCCAGGACGAGGGCGAGGTCCTCGTCGTCAACGGCGTCGGCGTGCGCATCGTCGAGCTGATCGGCGAGGGATCCACCCTGCCGCAGATTCTCACAGCCCTGGAGACAGAGTACGACGTCGAGCCGGAGCAACTGAGGACCGACGTCAGAACCTACCTCGCCGAACTGGAAGACGCCGGAGTCCTGGAACCGGTGGACTGAGTGCGCTACAAGGACCTGATGGCCGAGACCTGGAGCCGCCACATCCTGTTCTCGGTGATGCTCGAGTTGACCTACGACTGCAACCTCGAGTGCTTCTATTGCTACAACGACGTCAATGCCACCGGCCGGCGAATGGAACTGGAGGACTATCTCCGATTTCTGCACGAAGCTCAGGAGTTGGGGATGATGAACCTCACTCTTTCCGGCGGCGAGCCACTTGCCTCCCCCATTTTCTTCGATCTCGGCAGAGCCGCCAAGGACATGGGCCTGGTTATCCGGGTCAAGACCAACGGACACACCCTGGATAGCGCCACGACCCTCCGGATCAAGTCAGAAATCGACCCCTTCAACCTGGACATCAGCCTGCACGGCGCCAATGCGGAGAGCCACGACCGCCAGACGCGCGTCCCCGGCAGTTTCGAGCGACTGATGCAGAACCTCCGAGCGATACGAGAGGTCGGCCTGCGCCTCCAGCTCAATGCAGTCCTCACCTCGTGGAACGAAAACGACTTCGAGGGAATGTACCGCCTCGCCGACGATCTCGGTCTGCGTCTGCAAATGAGTCCTCTGGTCTCGGCCCGGGACGACGGCAACCTCGGCCCTCTGGAAATCGCCCCGTCCTTCCTGGGAGTTGAACGACTGCTCGGATTCCAGAAGAAACGGCGCGCCGCTCCGGAAAACGCCGACGACGGAAATGGCGGCGACTGTGAGGGCGATGGCCCTCAGGCCAAGCAGCACTGCGGCGCCGGCGCCAGCAGCGTTACGGTCGACCCCTTCGGCAACGTCTTACCCTGCGTTCAGTGGCGCCAGCCCTTGGGCAATCTGCACGAGCAGTCGATGTCGGAAATCTGGGCAACCTCCACACGCCTGGCCGAGGTCCGGCAGATCACGACCGATCTCAAAAAAACGGTCGAAGAGATCGGCCCAAAGGCCGACTCGGTGGGATTCTGCCCTGCCCTGGCCGAACAGATCGAAGGAACCCCCCTGACCTTCGACAAAGCCTCATGGGAACGCCTGAAGATCCTGAGAGACCTGGACCAAAACACAGAAAACAATTGAACCGCAAAGAGCGCTAAGGCCGCAAAGGAAACGCAAAGAAGATTGGTTTCAAGAATTTACCCCTTTGCGCTCTTCGCGTCTTGGCGGTTCAAATTCCTCCCCCCTCGGTTCTTCATCACCTTCCCCCTTGTCCCGCGCTCCCACTCCATGGCCTGAGGGTGTCGTACATGGAGCGCGGGGCTCCTGCCCCGCAACGGCAAACCCTTTGACCTTTTCGACCCTTTGACCCCTGTCTCCCTCTCCCCCCCCTTGTTCCGACCTCCTGACTTGTCTATCCTTGGTCAACGACTGAAACGGAGGCTTCCCAGATGGCAGCAGAGATTTTCACCGACGAATGGGCCCAGGAGTGGCACGTAGAGATCAACGACAACGCAAACTACAAGAAGGCCGCCGCCAAATGGGAAGGCGCCATCGGCATGGTCATGACCGAAAACGAGGATATGGGCATCCCCGAAGAACGGGTCGTCGTCGCAGACCTGTGGCACGGTGACAGCCGCGGCGCCAAGGCCATCACCTCGGCCGACCTCGACGACGTTCCTTTTGTCATCAAGGGCAAACCCGAGGTATGGAAGAGAGTGCTTGCCGGCAGGCTCGACCCGATCGTCGGCCTGATGGGCGGTAAACTCAAGCTGGCCAAGGGCGGTCTCTTTGCCCTGCTGCCCTACGCCAAGGCTGCCAAGGACCTGGTCAACTCGGCCATCGCCGTCGACACCGAATTCCCCGACGGTTGGGACTAGGATTCTGAAGGACATAGGCCATAAGCGTGGCCGTGGGTGGCAGCTTGGCCGTAGCCTCTTACCTTCAGAATCCTGCGTGATGCGCTGCGCGCATCGTGAGGTTGGGTGATGGGATCTGGGCATTGTATTGTCTGAACCTGACTATCAACCTGGGATTCAAGGATGGAGCGCGGGCCTCCCGGCCCGCATCGTGCCGCCAGGCCACTGCAAGCAGGAAAACCATCAGATTGCAGTGATCCGGGATGGCGACTGAGTCTGCCGGTAGAGTATCGGTCAGGCCACCGGAAGGTTTGAACCGCCAAGACGCGAAGAGCGCCAAGGGAACGCAAAGGAATTTTCTTTAATAACTCATCTTCTTTGCGATGATCTTTGCGGTCTTGGCGTCTTGGCGGTTCAATTGTGTTTGTTTTAACCCCCGCCGTCTCGGGAACTTACCTATTTTTTGCCGCAAAGCGGCAAAAAACTCTTGACACTCTTGCCGCAGCGCGGTATATTTCCCTTGTCAACGATGCCGCAACGCGGCGTCACCGAACAACGGAACACCGCCGAGATCGGCAAAGGAGAACACCATGATGAAAAAAGCAAAAGACGTGCAACACGAAGTCGTCGAGAACGCTCACAAGGTCTGGCTGGCCGGCCTCGGTGCGTTCGCAGTCGCCGAAGAGGAAGGCGCCAAGTTCCTCAAGAACCTGATGGAAAAAGGCGAGGACATTGAGTCCAAGGGCAAAGAACACTTGGACAAAGCCAAAGGCGCCGCCGGCGGTGTCAAGGCCGTCGCCGAGAGCTATTGGGGCGCCATCGGCCAGACGGTGGACGACACCGTAACCAAGGCATTCGACCGCGTCGGCGTGCCCACCAAGGACGAGTTCAAGGCCCTCAACAAGAAGGTCGCCGCCCTGACCAAGGCCGTCGAGAACCTGAAGGCCGGCGGCGCCAAGCCCGCCGCGAAAAAGCCTGCTGCCCGGAAACCCGCCGCGCGCAAGCCTGCGGTCAAGAAGCCTGTCGCGAAACCTGTCGCGAAGCCCGCCGCTACCAAGTAGACGCCAGCAAACAAACAAAAAGGCGCCGCATCCGCGGCGCCTTTTTTTGTTTTCGAAATCCGTAGGGTGGGCCTTGGCCCACCAACCGGAAATCTGCGATGGTGGGCCAAGGCCCACCCTCATATGGATCTGTTTCGGTGGGAATTTGGAACCCAGAGAGGGAGCGAACGACTCCGTTCGTGCATTGTGGCGTTGGAATACATCGAGTTTCTGAAGAGCACGATGCAGGTACGGAGACCTGCGCTCCGGGGGCGCCCCAACGGGCTCAAGCGAAATTCTCGCAAAGATCGCCAAGAAGAAGAAATATATATTCCCGCTGTGTTTCCTTTGCGCTCTTTGCGTTCTTTGCGAGAAAATTCTCTTCTTCTCAGCCCTTCCATTTCCCCTAGCCTTCAGGCTCCCCGAGATACCCCAGCAGAACCGCCTTCTTCCCTTCCATCAGGTCGGCTGTCCTGGCTTCCAGCACAAGGCGCAGGAGCGGCTCGGTGTTGGAGGGCCTGACGTTGAACCACCAGTCGTCGTACTGCACGGTGATGCCGTCGAGGAAGTCGATCTCTCCGTCAGAGAAGTCCTTTTCCAAACGGCGGATCATGCCCTCTTTGTCATCGACGTGGAAGTTGATCTCCCCGGTCGGGAAATACCGCCTCAAGGGCGCCACCAACTCGGACAGTGGCTTACCGGTTTCCCGCAGCGTGCACAGCACCTCGATCAGCGCCATGATC
The DNA here is from genome assembly GCA_030609785.1 of Holophagae bacterium. Classification (GTDB taxonomy): domain Bacteria; phylum Acidobacteriota; class Thermoanaerobaculia; order Thermoanaerobaculales; family Sulfomarinibacteraceae; genus DAOWGJ01. The sequence goes on along the minus strand of JAUWTC010000054.1, from coordinate 2,211 downwards.
GACGAATCCGCGGTGTAGTTATCTCGGAAGTAGAAATGCCCGGCCAGCTCACCCCCGAAGGGCGAGTTATGGCGCCGCATGGTCGCCTTCATGAAGCTGTGACCGACCCGCTCCCGGACCGGCACTCCGCCGGCCTCCTCGATCGCCTCTTTGGTGGCCCAGGAAGAACGCAGATCGTAGATGATCGCAGCCCCGGCCTCGTCACGAAGGAAGCGCGGCGCCAGAAGCCCAGTGATCAAATCCGCTGAGATCGCCTGGCCCTGCTCGTCAACCATCATCGCGCGATCGGCGTCACCGTCGAACGAAACGCCACAGTCACACCCGTGTTCAATGACGGCCGCCTGGAGGTCGACCAGATTCTCCAACTTCAGCGGGTTGGCCTCGTGGTTGGGGAAGGTCCCGTCCAACTCCCAGTACAGGGGGACGAGCTCAATGTTGAGCCGGTCGAGGATCGGTCCGTAGATCACCGCCATGCCGTTGGCGGCGTCGGCGGCCACCTTGAGCCTGGGTTCCGAGTGGGTGAAACGCTGCAGCACGTGTTCTGTGTAGGCCTCGAAGACATTCTCTTCGCGCTGATCGGCCTGTGGGGAAGAATCGACATCCACCGAACTCGCGTTGACCAAGCCCTCCAGCTTCTCGATGCCGGTGTCGTAGGCAACAGGGATGGCGTCTCGACGCGACATCTTGAATCCGTTGTACTGCGCCGGGTTGTGACTTGCGGTCACCTGGATACCACCGGATGCCTTGAGAAAGCCAACCCCGAAGTAGTTCTGAGGGGTGTCGCAGACCCCGATGTCAATCACGGCGACCCCTCGGGCCCTCAGCCCGTTCTTCAGCGCCTCGGCCAACGGTGTCGAATGGGACCGCATGTCTCTGGAGACAACGACTACCGGGCCACGGGCCAAATCGTCCGCGTCCAGGAGGTCTTTGAAGTAGTAGCCGACCTTGAAGGCGACGTCTTCGGTGATCTGATCAGGGTAGGTCCCACGAATGTCGTATGCCTTGAAAATTCCAGCCATGATGTTCCTCTTTTCGTCGTACGAGGGCAGAATACAGGGTTCAGGGGCCATGGTGAGCAGAAATTTGAACCGCCAAGACGCAAAGGGCGCAAAGGGGGAAAAAATAATAGTTCATTTTCTTTGCGATGATCTTTGCGATCTTCGCGTCTTTGCGGTTCAATTGTCTTCTCCGCCTACGGCGACTCTGCGGTCTCCCCAAACACCTCACCCCTCATAAACGCTTTCGGCGTCCACGGTGGGCCTTCGCCGCCCAGCCACTGCTCGAACCAATCCAGGTGGACCGTGTAGTAGAAGGCCATCTCGTACCAACTGGGCCAGTGGCCGGATTTCGGAAAAACTACAAGCCGCGAGGGGACACCCTTCTTCTGCAAATCAGTGAAGAACTGGAGACTCTGGGTGTAGGGGACCCTGTAGTCACGCTCGCCCGTGATCACCAGGCAGGGCGTCCCGTAATCCTTGACGTAGGTCGACGGGGACCACTGTCTGTAGTTCTCGGCGTTCTCCCAGGGCGGCCCGCACAGATCATGCTCAGGAAACCACAGCTCCTCGGTCGCTGAGTACATCGAACGGAGGTCGTAGACACCCATCATCGACGCCAGAGCCTTGAACCTCGTCGTGTGGCTCTCGAAGAACATCATCATGTAGCCGCCCCACGACCATCCCATCGCCCCCATCCGGTCTCCGTCGACCCAGGGCAGTGCCGCCAGTTGGTCGGAGATCATCTCCAGATCCCGGAAGACCTCGCCGGACCAGTCGCAGGCGATGCCGTCGACCAGATCCTGTCCGAAACCCGCGGACCCGGTCGGGTTGGGGAAGGCAACGACGTAGCCCTTGCCCGGATAGACCTGCCAATCGCCCCGGTAACGGTCCTTCCACTGCATCTGCGGACCACCATGGACGTTGAGGATCAGCGGGTACTTCTTCGAAGGATCGAACCCGTGAGGTTTGACGATCCAGACGTGGATCTTCTTGCCGCCGTCCCCTTCGAGCAGCATTTCCTCCGGGGGCCGTATGTCGACTTCTGCCTCGAGGTCGGCGTTGAGGTGCGTCAACCTTTCGGCCGCGTCTTCACCTTCTGTGATCCGATAGAGTTCCGGTGGACGCCCGATTCCACTGGCGGTGTAGAGAATCGAGTCACCGCGGGCCTCCAGTCCCCAGCCCTTGAGCGATGCGTCAGTGTGGATCAGCTTCG